>PLMF01000060.1 GCA_003142355.1 Bryobacterales bacterium | reverse complement strand
TCCCGGAACGCCAGGTTCTTCCCGCCGCCCGGCGCCCACAGCGATCCGTCCGGACGGTATTGCCAATAGCGCATATCAATCACCGCCACCTGGCGCCCGCGTACCGGGTCGGGCAGGATGGCATCCGTGATGTCTTTGCTGGTGGCCATCAGGATGCGCACCGTGCGGCCGGTTTTCTTTTCCCATTCCGCCACCGCGTCCTGAAAGAACTCCTGGAACGAGAGCGGCCCGGCGAATTGAAATCCCAGGCAGAAGAACAGATTCCGCGCTCCGGCGAGTTCGTCCAGCTCGTGCAGGATGAATGCGCGGTCGAGCGCGCGGCGAACCGGGTGGCTTACGTCATAAACCTGGTTGGCCACGTGAATGTGATTGCCCGGCTCGATGGGAGGCGGTTCCGGCAACCCGGTATCGTTGATGTTGTTGGCCGGCCGCCAGGGGTAGTCGACCCAGTGCGGAGGGATTTCCAGCACGTTGTGGGTGTTGTACATGTTGTGATACAGCACCAGTCCGCTCTCATCCGAGAGCCGCCCGAACTCGCGGATGCGCTCGTAATACCAGGGGTTGAAGCGCGTCAGGTCGAACTGGCTGAGCCCGTCCGCCGCGGTTCCTGTTCCACTGCGGTCCCAGGGCATTTCGTAGAACGGCGCCCACACATTCCCGTCGGCCCGCGAAACCGTCGAGTGTTCGTCGCGCCGGCGGTCGTACCACAGCCCGGGAATCGCCTGGAAAAAGGGTGTGCCCTGCGCCGCCATGAGCGCGGCCAGCGCGGGCAGATCTTCGGTGAGCCCCGGACCGGCTCTGCCGGGCACAAAGCGCGTCAGGGACACACCCGCATCGAGCGCCGCCGCCGGCGCCGCCTGGCCTCTCCACCAGCCGGCGTTCACCGTTCCGCCCCAAAGCACTTTCCCATTGGCCACGAACCGGCCGTTCACGATTTCAACGGGAGACCGGGATTTGGCGGGCGCGGCAGCGCGCGTCTTGGATCTTTCAGAGCCGCGAACGTCAGANNTGTGCTTTCAGAGCCGCGAACGTCAGAGAGCGGTTGCCGGCGATTGAACTCCCGACCCAGCCTGCCCCCCGTCCGCTTCGCCAACTGCGTCTCGTAGAGCGGCTCCGTCGAGCGCTTCACAATATTGTCTGCGCCCTCCGGCCCGCGCGCCTCGATATCCTTGGCGTCGCAATTCCAGACCACCGAGTTGGCGGCCGTCCACCCGCCCCCTTGCGACCGCGAACTGTCCAACGTCAGCCGGATGCCCGAGCCTTCGATGCGCACCCGCTCGTACAGAACTCCCGACGCCCAGCTTTCAAACGACCCGCTGGGGCCGAGCGCTCCCGTAGCCGTCGAATCCAGAAACACGTTGGGACCGCCCGCCAGCAACCCGACGGCGAAATCGTTCATGCCCTGTTCGCTCGAGCACCGGCGAACCAGCACCTGCTGGCCCTCCACCAGAAAGCTCTGCCGCCGGTATCCGCCCAGCTCCGAGACCGGCGCCTCGCTGCGGCAGGCTTCGATGGTGACGCGCCGCGCCCGCGGTCCCACGCGAATGGCGGAGCCAACGAAGTGCCGGGCCACGATGCCGCGCACCCACGCGTCTTCCACCCGGTCGAGCGCCACCGCATTCCACGAATGCTGTTCATCGCGCGGATTGGCGGCGCTAAACTCGCTCTCCAAGGCCAGGTTTTCGATGCCCACCCGAGCCACCGGCAAGCCGGATGCGACCCGCGCCACGGTGCCGCCGCCGTAGCGGCGTTCGAGCGCCGTTGTGATGGGAGCGTCCAGCGTCACCTGCCGGCGCGCGGCATCGACCGCGGCCACGGTGCGGTCCCAGATCAGGTTGCGCGACCCCGGAGCCCAATCCAGCCTTTGGTTCGCGTAGGTGCCTGGGAGCCCACTCATCCCCAGAGCCGCGATCCATGCCGCGGTGCTCGGACGGGTGATCGCGATACGGTCGCCGGGCCGCAGCCCGTCGGCGCTCTCGAGAGTCACCGTGAGTCCGCCGGCGCGCACGATCTCGTCCGTCACGCCCACCGGGGGGCCGGTTACCGCGTCCGCCACGCCGCCGATCTCGATCAAGGTGCGGCGTCCCGTGCCGGCCGCCACGATGGTCGCGTTCCCGCTGCCGCGCAGCACCACTCCGCTGGTCCGCATTTCCAGCCGTCCCGCCACGCGATACCGCCCCGGCCGCAACAACACCGCGCCCCGAAAACCGTTCTCCCGCACCGGGAGCGCCGATACATGATCGATCGCCTGCTGCAGCCGTTCGGTGTCATCCCCGCCGGTGGGCCGGACCGAGATCGCGGCCGGCACCGTGGGGACCGAGGCGCCTCCGCCTCCGTACCCCGCGTACGAGAAATCGATCGGTGGCTGCGCGCCAGCCGGGGCAGCCAGGCACAAGAAGAGCGCCGGCGCCATGACGCCGCCCCATTTTTCGCTTCTCATCCAGTCCTCGGCTAAGATCCTTCAGTATGACCCATCGGCTCCGCCAGTGCCTGGCCAAAGAGAACGTCACACCCGATTGCGCGTCCGCTCCGTGAGAAACCGCGAAAAAACCGATTTGGGCCGCCGATGAACACAGATGAACGCCGATAAGGATCTGGTTTTCAATGGGGTGAACCCCTTCGGTGA
>PLMF01000366.1 GCA_003142355.1 Bryobacterales bacterium | reverse complement strand
AATCCTTATTTTAACGCCTATACTTGCGATAGGGCAGTACCCCGCGCGGCCGAAGTTGCCTCATATCCTAGGCCGCGACGGCGTGGGTACGGTGCTCGCGGTCGGGCCGAACGTCCAGGCCGCATACGTGGGGCAGACGGTTGGCATTCTGCGGTGTGCCGCGGGTGTGACGGCTTGGGGAACGCTGGCCGAGAAAACCGTAGTTCCGGCCGCCAGCCTGGCTCCCGTTCCACCCGGTTGGAACGAGGAAGAAATGGCGGCCGCGCCCCTCGTGTTCCTCACGTCGTGGCAAGCCCTGACGCAGTGGAGCGAGCCTCCCCAGCCCCCAGAGCCCGGAGAGGTGCTGTTGGTGACGGGCGCCTCCGGCGGCGTGGGAGTAGCATCGGTCCTGCTCGGCAAATCGATGGGACTGACGGTAGCGGCGCTTTCGCGCAGCGGAGAAAAGAGATCTCGCCTGAAGGAACTGGGCGCCGAGTTCGTCTTCGATCCCGGCGATCCCGATCTGGGCAAGACGATTTTGGGCGCGCTCGATCCTCGCAAAGTGGACCTGGTGGTGGATAGCGTCGGCGGTCCTGGATTCCCGCAGGTGGTCGCGACGCTCGGCTACGGCGGGAAGATTAGCGTGGTAGGCCGCAGCGGCGGAGCTGTGCCTGAGTTCAACACGGCAACCCTGTTTTTCCGTCGCAACCGAATCGGCGGTGTGGCCGTAGGCGACTACACGCCAGAGGCCGCGCACGATGCCTGGAAGCAGATCGTCGCGCGCCTCCAGCGCGATGGACGCCGCCCCGTGGTGGACCGGGTTTTCAAATTCGAAGACGTGAAGGCCGCCTTCGCCCGGCTCGCCGGAGGTCCCATGGGCAAGGTGCTGGTGCGCGTGGCCTAAGGGGCTGCGACGGGCCCCCGCCGTGGCGCGGGCTGAGGGGGCGTGCAAGGAGCCTTGGCAGGATCGAAGCCGACTTGGCGTTCGCAATCCGAGCTTTCGTCACTTCCTCGGTTTTTGTTGACTCACCGTCAAGTGGATTGGCGGGGGAAAAAGATCTGTGCGGGAAAGCGGTCCGATTCCGCGGATTTCCTGTTATTCACCCATTGCCATTTGGCAAGAACCGGCAGCATAGTCTATCATTTTTTGATAGACTTCTTCTGGAAGGAGAGGGTTTCAGTATCCGCTCTGTAGCAAATGCTCTATCAGCGCTCATTGGACATAGAGAACAGGCTGGATTCGGTGCTTCAACTGATTCGCCATGGCGGATACTCGACCCCCAGGCTTGCCGAGAAACTCGGTGTTTCCATACCGACCGTTTCGCGCGACGTGACCGCCTTGAGGCAACGCGGCCATGACATTCGCTCGACGCGAACGGCTGATGGTTGGAGCTTTGTGCTCGGCCAAAAGAAGCCGCCGAATGCCGTAGGGGGAAACAGATTCGAGATTGAAAGAAGCGCGAGTATGACCGGTGCGCAGTAGAAACGAACGGGCGAGGGCTTTATGGAAGCTGACATCATAAAACGAGTGGTTCGCGCCATTGCCGAAGGTTCACAGGGCGATCTTGACCGTCTTGCGACCAAGATCGTGGACGGCGAGCGGCGCGTTGGTCACAGAAAGCTGGCGGACCATCTCGACTCTATACTGAAGCAGCCCCGGCCGCGCACGAACGGTGGGAATGCGCTCGCGACCATGCCGGAAAGGGCGACTGCTCCAGAGCGCAATCTATTCGAGATGCCGCTGAGCCGACGACACGGCGATTCCCTCGCGACACTCATTCCCCCTGAAAAGCTCGAACATCACATGGTGCTCCCGAGGGAAACCGAAGAACGCTTCGCACGCATCGAGAGCGAATTTGCCGCCCGGGATAGGCTAGGCACCTTCGGCCTCAGGCCGCGCAAGACGGTTCTTCTCTATGGTCCTCCGGGCTGCGGGAAGTCGCTGGGCGCGAAGCGCATCGCCTGGAACGTCGGATTGCCTCTGATGAAGGTCCGTTTTGACGCGCTGATTTCCTCTTATTTCGGGGAATCCGCCGCCAATCTCCGTTCGCTCTTCGCGGCCGCGAAGGAAAGGCCTTGCGTGTTGCTCTTGGATGAGTGCGATTTCATCGCGCGCTCCCGCGTGACGAACAAGGATATCGGCGAAGCTTCGCGTATCGTCAACACGCTGCTCCAATTGATGGAGGAATACGACGCGCCGGGCCTTCTCGTCGCGACGACCAATATCGAGGCCTCTCTCGATTTCGCACTTTTCAGGCGGTTCGATGACGTTTTCGTGGTACCGCCCCCCGGTCGAGCGCAGATCGAGCAACTTCTCCGCATGACGCTTTCCGCCGTGCGCGTATCCGAGCCATTCAATTGGAGCGACCTCGCCGACAAGCTAAGGGGTGCGCCCGCGGCGATGGTGGTCAAGGCCGCGCGCGACGCGGCGAAAGCTGCCGTACTTCAGAACCGGCGAATAGTCACGGAAGCGAATGTCCGTGAGGCCGCCGCGGAGTTGCACATCAACGAGACACCGCGCAAGAATTAACTATGCCCGGACAGCATAACTTCGAGCATCTCCCGCTCATTTTGCGCGAGCAGGGCCGCGCGAAGCTCAAAGGGGGAGGTACCCCGTCGCCCCAGACAATCGCCAATAGGAACGCCCGCCAAGCCCACAGCGCCTCCCTAACGAGCTCGGCGCAATCGCTGAAAACCAACTGGGAGACGATCAAGGCGCAAAGCGCTGAGCAAGGCGTCCCAATCATCCCGCGGGGCGTTCCCATCCTGTTACAGGTCGATCCCCGACTCGATCTCGATGTGTTGCGTGAGAAATTCGATTTCGAAATCGTTGCAGAGCAAGAAGAGGGTTATGTCATCGTCGCCGCCGAGGACATCGAGCTGACGCCCTTCATCCAGATGGTGAATGAGTTCGCCGTTCAGATCCACGGCTCGGCCAAGATCGCCGAAGTCCACAGGCTTTTCGACAATCCCGCCGACCGGCTGCGCCGCATCCTTTCGGACAGGCTTTTGGAAATTTGGCCGACGATCACCGACGCGCAGATCTTCATCGTCGATATCGGCATCGCTTGCTCCGGCACGCAGGAAATCCCGAAACGTCCCGTCAGGGGTAAGCGGATGACGGACGCGGACTGGGCAAAGCGGGAAGCGGAATGGTCGCAAGCCCGTGCCGACGCCTACGAATCGTGGGACTTGGTCAAGCAGGGCCGCGAGACCGAGGTCGAAGGATTCGCGGCGCATTACGAGGCCGAGATCATCCACCTCGTGGACGGTGCCCTGTTCGACGCGGCTGTGCTGCCGGACAGTTTCACCCTCAGGATCAGGATTTCGGGCAAGGGTCTCCGCGATTTCGTTCTCAATTATCCCTACATCTTTGAGGTCGTCGAGCCGGAAAACATTACCCTGCCGCAAAATCCTAACGTTGCAGGCGCTGCGGGCGCGCCCCAAATAGCTCCAGTCGCCCCGGACGCGGATGCCCCGGCCGTCTGCGTGATTGACAGCGGCATCCAGGAAGCCCACATTTTCATTCAGCCGGCTATCGACCAGCCGACTTCCTGCTGTTTCCTGCCAGGAAAACAAACGACGGACGTCGGCGACTTCGTGGAACCCGGCGGCCATGGCACACGCGTAAGCGGTGCCGTGCTCTACGGCGAGACGGTTCCCCCGAATGGAACGCCGAAGCTTCCCTTCTGGATTCAGAACGCACGGGTACTCAACGAGCAGAACAAGATGCCCGAAGATCTCTTCCCGCCGGAAGTATTGCGCGCGGCGGTCACGCGATTTCACACCGGTCCTCGGCAAACCAGGATTTTCAATCACTCGATCAATGCGAGCGGCTATTGCCGCACACGCTACATGTCGGCTTGGGCTGCCGAGATCGACCTGCTGAGCGCAACATACGACATCCTGATCGTGCAAAGCGCCGGCAATCTTCCGTGAACCGGGCCCGTTCCCTATATCGGCGTGAAAGATCATCTCGACGCCGGACGGCGCTATCCGAAATACCTCTATGAAGATTCTGCGCGTGTCGCCAATCCTGCCCAGAGCCTTCAGGCCCTCACCGTCGGGTCCATCTCCTACGGTGCGTTCGAAGACGGCGCCTGGGGCAGTTTCGGACGCCAGGACGGATGGCCGTCCGCCTTTTCGCGCTCAGGTCCCGGCATCTGGAACGTCATAAAGCCAGAAGTTGTCGAGTATGGCGGCGACGACAGCCGGACTTCCAATGATCCGGTCGATGTACGCGACGGAGGAATCGCGGCCGCCTGTCCCGAACTGGTCCGCTCCACCATGTTTCCCCCGGGACCCGCCTATGATCGCGATGCTGTCGGCACGTCGTTTGCCGCGCCGAAAGTGGCGCGCATTGCCGCACAACTGCAAGCAGTCTTGCCCAAAGAACCCGCTCTTCTCTACCGCGCTCTCATCGTCCAGTCCGCACGCTGGCCCGAGTGGGCCGAAGCCCTGTTGACGCAGATCCGGCAGACCGCCGACCCGGAGGGGCGTAAGGCCTTGATCAAGAAGGTTTCGCGCATCGTCCGCTGTCTCGGCTACGGCTTACCCGATATGATCCGCGCGACGACGAATACCGACCACCGCACAACCTTCATCACGAGCGGCCAGGTATCCATACGGCCTCTTGAGGCGCATATCTACCAAGTGCCGATCCCGGAAGCGCTCCGCGGTGCGGGAGACGAATACGATATTCGCATTGAGGTTACGCTGTCGTACGTAGCGCAGCCGCGCCGCACGCGGCGGCACTTGCGCCGGTACCTTTCGACATGGGTTGACTGGAAAAGCAGCAGGCTCGGCGATAGCGTCACATCCTTTCGCGTTCGCGCCCTCAAGGAAGCGCAAGTCGGCGACAATCCGCAGCCGGGCTCGACGCTGCCCTGGGTGCTGCAGGAGAAGTCCGACGACGGTTTCATTCGCGACACCAAGCGAAATAACGGCACCGTCCAGAAGGACTGGGCCGTGGTGAAGTCCCATGCCCTGCCGAAGGATTTTTGCATCGCCGTGGTCGGGCACGAGGGCTGGAGCCGCGATCCCGATTCAACCGCCAGTTACAGCCTCGCCGTGACCTTCGAGATCCTGGGCCAGGAGATCGCGATTTACGACGTCCTGCGAACGGCTGTGATCGAATTGCAGGAGCTTGAGGCGGAAGCGGGGATCGAGGAAATCGAGGCGGAAGCAGAAGAAGAAGTCGAGATCGAGATCGATGAATGACCCGGACCTCCCCGGCCGACGGCGCCGGACAACACCTGAATTACTTTGCGCCCATCCGGCAACTGGTCGTCTAATTGCCCAAACCGCGGATGTCCCCTTTCTGGCGTGCCGGTTTAGGTTCGGTGCAGGAAGTTTGCCAGGTAGGTACTCATAGACGCGCTAGCATCCGGCATTCCATTTGGCTGGTCAGTCGCTAGACCGTCGGGAGGCAGCGGGCAGCGCAAGACTACGCCTTCGGGTCAATTCCACCTGCCCGCCACCAGGAGCAGAGCCGGTCGCGGCAATCCCGGAGCCGGTACGTCGGGCGTTCAACTTCTGAGCTTCCTGGACAAAGGACACGACCCTGCGTCCGGAGCGACGTTGGCGCTTCTTCGCGGCCGAGAGGATGGCCTTGACGTCAAAACGGTGCTTGGCGGCCTCACTCTCGCGGGCGCGCCGGACTTCATCGACGATGGGGTCCCTTGACATGGCCTATTCTCCTGACACTTCCTCGGGTGTACAGATGACGGGACATTCGCATCCGTGCTGCCGGCAGATGGAAGCAAGCGCCTTGACGATCGCGGCATTGGCAATGTGCACGCAATTCCAGGTTCCCAGGAAGTCCGTGCCGTGAACAGCCGCAATCGCGATATGCGCAGCGTCAGTGGCAGCCCTGTGTGGGATTTTGCCGGAGGCCAGAATGCCGGACGTTAACTCCGCAACCTCGGGCGTGATGTCCAGCAGCGGGAGGGACTGCAAGACTTTCAACCGTTGGCGCGCCGCTACGGGGTCTCCCGCGCCAGCTTCGTCGAGGACAAGCTGCGAGATGTAGATCTGAAAGTCACCCCTGCGCTTCTCCCACCATTCTCGAGTGACCTGTTGGTGGCCGGCAATGATCAAATCTGGGCTCGGCCGTGAGGTCAGGTAGCTCGGTATGGTCGTTTCCAGGTACAAACGAGACTTCATCCCTCAATATCAATCTGTCTGATTCCAACATGGCAGCGCTTATGCCTTGGTTTCATGTGGCGGTGCAGTCCCCATCCCCGACCCCTGTCGCTTGAGGTCCAGACGCCGTTGGAGGAGATCTCGCGCATTCAGGTCTGCACCGCTAGCGCCGTCCACGCTCAATCTCACCGAAAACGACAGCAGCGACGTCCAACAGTGCCGGGTTTCCGCGGAAGCCGCTTTCAATGGGAGCCTTTGGCATGGTATGGGTTTTGGTATGGCCACCACGAAGGTCACCATCACGCTCGAGGATCATCAGCTTGCAGAAATTCGCGCACTGGTCGCGGCCGGAGCGGCAGCGAGCGTTTCCGGCTTCGTGAAGCATGCGGTTGGAGTCGCTCTCTTCGATGCGGCGGGATGGAGGGAGATGCTGGATGATGCGCTGCGGCAAACGGGCGGCCCGCTCATGAAGAAGGAGCGCGCGTGGGCCGACGCGATTCTCTCTGCTGACGGACAGAAGAGAGGTTTCAGAAAAGGGAAGGCGGCGTGAACGGCATCACTTTCGACGCTGGCGGGCTGATCGCCCTGGAGGGAAACGACCGCCGCGTCCCGTCTGGGCCGTGTCTTTACGCCACCGGCCGGGGTTTGTAGCGCTCTACGCGAATCCTCTTCTCGCGGCTGCGCGTGCGGGCGACGTCGTAGGGCCAAAAAGGGCCAAAAAGGGGTCAGACGCATTTTTTGCGGCTTCCGCAGAAAATGCGTCTGACCCCTTTTTAGAAGGTTTGTCCGATCGAGAAGAAGTATTGGAAATGGCTTACGCCTTGCGCCACGCACTTGCTGGCGACGCCGGGCGCGGCGGGGCAGGGGTTCACGCCCGCGTTGACCAGATCCTGCAGGCTGCCTTTGAAGCCAAAGAAGCGCGGCGGATTGATGCTGTATGCCAGGTCGACGCGGATGGGCCCTACGGGCGTACGGTAGCGGATTCCGAAGCCCACGGCGTGGACCATGTAATCGAAATCCTGAAGAGAGCGCTGGCTCACGCGGAAGGAGAGATTGCCGAGGCTGGAATAGGCGTTTCCGGCGTCATGAAAGAGCACGCCGCTAATGTTGTCGCCGACCAGCGGGAAGCGCAGCTCGACCTGATTGAACAGGACCGCGGTGCCCCCCAGCGGGAAGCCGGTCACAGGGTCGCGAGGTCCGGCCTGGTTCTCGGGGAAACCGCGCTGCGAAGTGCCGCCGCCGCCGAAAAAGCGTTCCGGCAGGGGGATGGCGTCGAGCACGTTGCCGGCATAGCGGAACGCATAGATGTCGCCGAATTCCGTGCTGCGCGCCAGCACCAGCTTCTTGCCGATGGGATGGTACGTCGCATTGCGCGCCAGAAAGCGCAGGAAGTTGCGCTGCGAACCGACGACATGCTCCGCCAGCCCCACGTCGAGCGTGTTGTAGATGCCTTTATGCGGATCCACGGGGTCGTCGCGGCGGTCTTCGATAAAGCCGCCGGAGATCAGACCGAGGCGCACCGGCTGCGAGAGAAGCGGGATCAGAAACGGGGTGATCTTGAGAGTCGCCTGGTCGATGCCGACGCGGCGATAGGTGTAGCGGTAGAACAGCGTGGTGGCTTTGGAGATGCGCTGCGACAATTGGGCCGAGCCTTCTTCGCGCTTATAGGAGAACGTGCGGATGTCGTTCGAATCCTCATAGAGGCCGGTGAAGGAGACGTTGAGGCGCTCCTGGTTGCGGAAGCGCGGCCAGGTGTAAGTGAGCAGGCCGCGGCGTTCCAGCGTGGAAACGCGGGTGCGCAGGCTGATGCTGTGGGCCAGACCCCACAGGTTGGAGCGCGTGAAATCGAGCGAGACGCGCGGGGAGAAGCCGGTCTGGCCGGCGGGCGCATCGAGGCAGGTCGTGCAGCCGCCGATGCGCGTCAACTGGGCGCCCAGGCCCGCCGCGAAAGAGTAGCGCCGCGCTTCTTCCATCTCATAGAGGACGTACTTGTGGGTGCTCTCGCCGTCGGGATTCTGGATGGCGGTATCGACGCGCGAAAAGACCCCGAGGTCGTAGAGGCGGCGCTGGGTTTCGGTGATCGCCGTGGGGGATAGCGGGTCGCCCGGATTCAGATGGAGGTTTCGATAAACCAGGCTGGGGCGGGTGGTCTTGAGCGCGCCCTGGTTGATGAGCACTTCCCTCACGGATTCCTCATTGCCTTCGCCGACGGTGAAACGCAGGTCCACCAGGTGCGGCTTCCCGGCCGACTTGGAGCTCCACTCGAAGGTGGCATTGGGGAACCCGTTGTCGAAGTATTGGGCCAGGATGGTATCGCGGTCCACGGCCACGTTGGATTCGCTGAAAGGCTGGTCCTCGGTGGAGTTGAGCATGGAGAGGATGGCGGCCTGGTCCAGGCCGCGGATGCCCTGCACCTCCAGGTGGTTGACGAAATACTGCGGCCCTTCGTCGATGGTCAGAGAGACCGCCATATCGCCGGCCTTGCCGCGGTAGTTGTCCTCCAGCCGGTCGGTCACGCGCACGTCCCGAAAGCCGTTCGACTGGTACAGATTGACGATGGAATCTTCATCGCGGCTGAGAAGACTCTCGCTATAGCGCCCGTGCGGAAACTGGAGGAACGAGGCTTTCTGGAGAAACAGGCGCTCGCGAATCGTTTCCGCATCGAAGTACCGGTTGCCGCGGATTTCGATGGCCACCAGGCGGTGGCGCTTGCCGGCCGAGACCAGGTAATCGATGGAGGACTTATCGTTGACGACGCCCTGCTCCTTGAAGTCCACCTCGGCGTCGAAGTAGCCGTTCGACTGGAAATAATCGCGCAGGTTGCGGGCGCCTTCGACCAGCAGGTCGCGATCCACGGCGTGTTCCTGGAAGACCGGAACGAGGCGCCGCAGCTTTCTTTGGGAGACGCTGGCGCCGGTGGTGCGGACCTCGATGCGCGGCCCCGCGTCGATGCGGAGCGTGGGAAGCGCGCTGTTGGTCGCGGGATCGTACTTGAGGGAATCCAGCGCGACCTTGGCTTCCAGGCGATTCTCATCCTGGTAGAGCGTGCGGATGCCCTTGATGCCCTCGACGACGCGCGTTTGCGTGACCGGCTTCCAGGTGTGGATGATCCAGCGCCGGAACTTGGTGGCGCCGACGATCTTCGCAGGGTCCATTTTCAGGTCGCCGGCCGGCACCGGTGAGGCGAAATGCGCACGCCTCCCGGCGTCGACTTCGAAGCGGAGATTCACCTGCTGGTGGGCGGGGTCGTAGTCCAATACCGGGTGGATGCGGCTCAGGTAAAGACCATTGCTTTCGAGGAGCCGTTGCTGGCCGGCCACCGCTTCCCGGAGCTTGGCCTCGGTGTAAGGCTGGCCCAGATCGAGCCGCGTGGCGTTCTCCAGTTGCTCGGGGTTGGGATTGGACAGGCTGCCCACGGCCGAGACACTGCCGATGAACCAACTGTTTTTGGTGAGGAAGCGGACGATCACGCCGTTCTGGTAGGGCTCGGCATCCACCTGGATGTCGGCGTACCTTCCGGTGGCGAACAGCCGTTCGATGGAGGCGCGGACGGAGGCCATGGTGAGCGGCTGGTGGATTTTGAGCGGCAGGATTTCGTACAGCTCGGAGGGGTCTACAGGCTGCACGACGGGATCGAACTGAATGGTGAGCACTTCCTTGCCGTCATACTTCTGGTATTGCGCCAGGAGAGTCGGGGGCTGCGCAACCGCCAGACAGACAACCACGCAAGGAAAGTAGGCGAGCAGCGATCGCACCAACATCATGATAGCGTAAGGGTTGATGGACGCGGCAGAGCGCCGGCGCTATTCGCGGCAAATCCTGTTTCCAGGCATCGGGGAACGGGGACAGGAGGCCCTGCTGCGGTCGCACGCGGCGGTGGTGGGCTGCGGCGCGCTGGGAAGTTTTCACGTCTCGGCGCTGGCCAGGGCGGGGGTTGGCACGCTCACCATCGTGGATCGCGATTACGTGGAGCCGAGCAACCTGCATCGCCAGTGGCTGTTCGAGGAATCCGACGCCGCCGAGTCCCTTCCCAAGGCCGCGGCAGCCGAGCGGCATGTCGCGCGCATCAATTCCACNNGCGGCCGTGGGCAGTTACGGCCTGACCATGCCGGTGATCCCGGGACGCACGGCGTGCCTGCGCTGTGTGTATCCGGAACCGCCTTCGGGCGTCCAGCCTACGTGCGAGACCGCCGGAGTGCTGAACGCGATTGTGTCGGCGGTGGCGTCGCTCCAGGTGGCGGATGCGCTGAAGATTCTCTCCGGCCACCCGGACCTGGTGCGCGGGCGCCTCACCACGATCGACATATGGGATGGAGGCATCCGGCAGATCGAAGGACCGGCGAGGGATGCGGAATGCCCCACGTGCGCCCGCCGCGAGTTTCCCTACCTGGAAGAGTCGCATCGCCCGCCGGCCACCCTGTGCGGCCGGAACGCGGTGCAGATCCACGATCGCGAGCGGCCGATTGACCTGGTGGAATTGAAAGCGCGTCTGGAGCCGCTGGGCGAAGTCCGCGCCAACGAATTTGCGCTGCGGTTCTTNNTTGTACGCGCGGTACGTGGGGTGAGGAAATGGAGTCTGGATGCTCGTCAAACGGTTCACATTCAAACGCAACAACGACAAGGGCGGCTTCCCGTGGACGGCACAATCGGAAATCGAAGCTCCCGGCTACTACCGAGGGTTCACCGCCGTTGGCAGGACCCTTGCAGACGTGAAGGAGTTCGCCGCCCTCGTGCGCCGGTGCGAGCGCACTGGTTTGCTGGATCGGCTATCGGAGATGCACCCGCCCGGGTTCGAGAAGCGGATGCAGACGACGTGGGGCGGCCAATGGTATCCGCACAAGAGGCGGCCGGGCTGCACGTGATTCCCCACCACGCTATCTGCGCCACGCCGCGATGTGCAGGCCGGGCGGAAGCTGGGCGTGGGATAGGTCCAGGTCGTCCTTGGTCAGCGGGATGCTTGCTTCCACCGTGGCGGGGGCGTCCGGGTAGTTGTGGCTGAAGACGACCTTGAGGCGGCGGGCGGGGGTTTCGATGAGCGCGACCTGATGCGTCTCGTCCGCAAGGGAACGCATCTGGCGCGCCTCCGCCGGCTTGTCATGGGTGATCAGGGCTTCGCGCAGGACGCGATCTTCCGCGGCGTAGACCAGCACCGCCACCACGTGCGGATCTTTGAGGCGCGCATCGGGCGTGTCGTCGGCCGGCACGTCCAGACCGGCGTATCTCGAGGTGCCGTCGGCCCTCGATACCTGGAAGCGGACCAGCTCCACATGCGTGTCGAATAAGTGGCGGCCGTCGCCCAGGCGGTGAATGGACCACATGGGCACGTCGACGTAGCCGCGGTCGATCACCCAGAGGCAATTGTCGAGCGTGCGAGCGTCACTGGCTTCGAGCTTCACCGAGTAGAGAGGCTTGGTGTTCGGATTGACTCCGAGCGGCCACGCTTCCAGCGTCATGGCGCCCGGCTCGGGTATGTCGCCGACGAAGTCTTTGGCGTGGGTGGTGGTGCGCAGCAGAAGGTGCTCAGCGGCGGGCCGGCCGGGTACTTGGGTTCCCGTGTATTGCCAGGCTACGTTATGGATCTCGACGGTTTCACCGTCGCCTTCGACGGCATAAGAGATGGTGGAGGCGGATTGCGCCTGAAAGGGGACCTTGGCCAGGGCCAGCAGCAGCGAGGCGCAGACCGCGGCGGCCGGCAGCAACTTCTTCAACATGCTTCCAGGGTCGCACGTCGCGCTCATGAGCGAAGTGCCTCCGCGTTGAAAACGGGAGCGTCTTTTTCGACGCGGAGACGCGGAGACACGGAGAAAAACGCAGAGAGGAAAACAGGAAGAATAAAGTCAAAACCTGAGAGCGCGGAGGGAGCGGAGGTAATAGAGGCTGGCGCAACGAGGCTTTTGACAACGTTCCATTTGCTCGAAGACCTCGCTCTTTCACGGTATCTCCGCTGCCTCTGCACTCTCGGGTTTTGACTTGCTTCTTCTGCTCTTTCTCCGTCCATTCTCCGCGTCTCCGCGTCGAAAAAGACTTCCTCGCTGCTTACTGCCGCTCGAGTTCATCCAGGAGCGTCGACAGGCGCGGCGCCACCGCGGTGCGGCGGCCGAAGCGCAGAGCGTTGTACTGGACGGTGAACTCCGTCACGGCTGTCCCCAGTTGGCTGGGCGGCAGCGATTGGGCGAACTCCGTGGGCGTGAACCACGCAGGCTTCTCGTAACCGCGGCGTCTCAACAGGTGGAGCATGCGCTCGTAAAGCAGGGTGGCGTCCCCCACCGTGGCCTGGCCGCGGCGGACGCGCTCGACGCGGCTCCGGATGCGCAGCAGCCGTACCAGCGGCGGCCCGAGCACCCAGATTGCGACTCCCAGCGCCAGCATGATCAGGATGCGGATGCCGTAGCGGCGGAACCACGCCGCCACGCGGAGATGCCAACTCCAATCCAGTCCGGAAAGGGAGTCGAACCAGCGGATGCCCAGGCTGCGCGCATCCAGTTCCAAGCGATCGGCCAGGGTGCCCTGCCGGTTGATGTCGTAGCTCACCACCCACTCCTGCCAGAAGGTCCCGGCCGCATCCAGGTACAACGCGAGTTTCGTGAGCAGGGCGAAGCTGCGGCGGCTGGGATCGGGCGGCGTGGGATCGAAGGTGGTCCAGCCACGGCCGGGAATCCAGGCCTCCACCCAGGCGTGCGCGTCGGAGGCGCGCACCAGCCAGAAATCGGTGATGGGGTTGTACACTCCGCTTTGGAAGCCCGTGGCCAGGCGCGCGGGGATGCCGGCAGTCCGCAGCATGATCGTCATGGCGGAGGCGAAGTATTCGCAGTGGCCCTTCCGGCGCGTGAACAGGAAGTAGGCCAGCGGATCGGCCACTTCGCGGTCCGGAAGCTCGAGCGTGTAGCCGTAATCGGCGCGCAGGCGGCGCTCGATGGCGCGCGCCCGCTCGAGGTCCGTCGCCGGGCCCATGGGGCACCCCGTCGTCATGGCGCGGGCCAGTTCGGGGATTCGCGGGTCGAGCGGCGGCAGTTGCAGGTAATCGCTCCGCGCTGGGAGCGGCAGAACTGGCGCGGGGTAGGGCGGCGGTGAGGTCTCCGGCGGATCCTCGAGCCGGCTGTAGGCGTCGTAGTGGAGGCCCCGGGGCGACTGGCGCCGGATCCGGTAGCTTCCGGCCGCCGTCCGCAGGAGAAATGAGTAGCGCAGATCCACCATCTCGGGCACGCCGGCGAAAAAGAGCGCATCGGTGCCGAGGGCGTCCAGATCGACGTGGTAGTTGATGTGCCGCCCCGCCCGCCGGGAGACGGACGGCTCCAGGTCGGCGTGGCCGTTCTCCACCGGGACCGTCTGGTTGGCCGAGCCGGGCTCGGACCACCGCTTACCATCGAATTCGGCAAGCGCTCCGCCACGCCATTTCAGGCCGCCAGGCGTTTCGCTGCTGAAGATGCGGATGTGCATGACCGGCCGGGAGGCAGTCTTGATTTCGCCAATCTCGCCGAGCGTCAACTGGCTCGAGAAACCAGGAAGATAGAAGCGGTGCGAGATGAGGCGGGAGAAGGCCGCTTCGGCGGTGCGCGGCAGGAGAAAAAACAGCCCGGCGGTGAGCAACAGGATACCCAGAGTCACCATTACCGAATGCAGCGCCAAGCGGGGGTAGAAGCGCTTCAGACCGCTGCGCGCCGTGGCTGCGGCCTGGCGGGTGGAGCGGCGAATTTCTCCGCTGGTGAGCGCCGCCATAGCGAACAGCAGGTAGAGCGCCAGAAAGGGGAGGAAGTTGAAGTCGATGGAGAGGAGGGCGGCAGCCAGAAGTTCCACAAAGGCAATGGCGGCAGTATAGAAATAATCCCGATTGGTTTTCGCCGTGAGGATCTTCATCACAGCCAGGAAAAACACCAGGTGGACCGTGGCGGCCAGGAAATCGCGCGAAAGGAGGAAATAATCGAGCGGGAAAAAGCCGGTATAGCCGAGGGTGACGAGCATTACGGTGCGATCGGAAACGTCCAACCGTACGAGCTCGCCGATCAGCAGGCCGCGAAGCAGAAGGCCGGCGGCGGTGAGGGCGATGGTCGGGGTATCCAGATACCCCGAGCCGGCGACCGCGAGATATCCGCTGGCCACCAGGCCCAGTAACGAGAACTGGAAAAAACGCTCGACGGAGGGGCGCCCTTTGGGCCAGGCGCTCGCATCCGAACGCACCATGCCCCCATTCTATCAGCGGGGGCTCAATTACCTATGGGCTTCGACTTCGAAACCGTACTCCCGAAGCAGTTCTCCAGGTGGCCGGTAGACGCGCACGAAGTAGACCCCCGGCTGCGTTCTGGGAACCTTGAAGTCGGCTTTCGAACCCCGTGCGGGCACAGTGGCCTGCCAGACACGATTGCCGGAGCGATCGACCATTTCCGCCCGGTACCCCGACGAGGCCGGCAAATTCGCCAGATCCAGCCGCAGGAGGAGCCATCTGCCTGCCGGCGCTTGGGCTTCGATAGCGGCCCCGCGCGTCGCCGCCAGGTCGACTGCAAATGGGTAAGCCTGGCCCAAATCCAGACGACTGAGCCACATACCGGCCGTCACCATCAGCAGCGCCATGCCAGCCAAGGCAGGGACCAGGCGGGGAAAACGCAGCCAGGGGAGGGGGAGGCCGCGTTTGAGAGGCGCCGTGCGCAGGCGGGTGGAGGCCTGGCGCATCGCAGAAACGTAGATATCGGTCTGCTCCAGCCGGTGCTGGCAGGATTCGCAGATCAAGAGATGCTCTTCAAAGGGGGCGATGGCCCCTTCGGGCATCGCCCCCATGGAGTATCTCTCAATCTCCTCTTCGTCTGTGTGGCAGCTAGCGTCCATGACCACCACCTTTATGGTGAATTACTTTCTCTCTGAAACGAAGGTATTTCCGACGCGGCGGAATTCTCATAAATATTTGGAGACAACCTCAGGCTGGTCACGCGCGGAAACCCATGCGGCGGGAGAACCGGGTCTTGCCGAGCTCGCCGAACCGCGCCTTGGCGCGGGATTTGACAAGGCGGAACTGGGTTTCCGTGAGGCCCATCTCCCGGCAGATGCGATCGGGCGGCTGCTCGTCCAGATAGAAACGGGCCAGAACCTCGCGGTCGCGTTTGGGAAGGCTATTCAGGATGCGCAGGGCCAATTCTTCGTTTTGGTGCTCGATGGCGCTTCGCTCGGGATTGGGATGGTGGTCGGAAAGGGTCATTCCGAAATCCAGGTCGGCCTGGTTGCGGCGGGCCCTCACATTGTCGTCGATCTGAGCGGCCACCTGCCGGCGGACGATGGTGCGCACGTAACCCATCAAGCGCTCGGGTTCGCGCAGCTCGCCCTTTTGAATGGATTGGACGATGATCAGGAACACATCGTGCAATCTGTCATCGAGATCCTGCGGTCCAAGCTGGCGGCAGAGATAAAAGCGAATGCCCGTGGAAAAGATGTGATACATCTGCTCCAGGGCGGACTGGTCTCCGTTGCGGATTTGTTCCACGAGTCCGGACCAGGGCGGGTCCGCGGAGTTCATGACCGATTCCATGGCGGTGGAGTTCATTCGCCTCCAATCACAAAGTAAGCCCCCCAATAGCGCGGCTGGGCATGCCAGCCTCCGGAACGAATCATTTCAAGCTGNNGGCCCATCCTCATCGGGCGTGGGCCAGCGGCTGCCCACGACGGCGCGCGCCCCCGCCGTCAGCCAGGCGCGAGTCAATCCCATCAGCCCGGTTCCAGGCAGAGCCGCACCCTGGGCGGAGTAGCACCCGCTGAGCACGATGAGGCCGGCGTCGATTCTCCAGTGGGCGATCTCAAACGGCGTCAGAAGCTCGGTCTCCTCCCGGTCCGACAGGCTGAGAGCGATCAAGCCGCAAGCCGGGCGCTCGGAGGATTCCAGGACGTGAGTGGCGAAGTGTACTACGGCCGGGTTACGGCGCATCTGGTCCGCCAGATTACGGCGCGTAGCGCCGACCCCCAGGAGCAGGATGCTCTCGCCATCCCAGGCTCGCGCGCAATTGTCCAGTTCAGCGCCGCTGGCCACCAAACGGGGCAGGACCAGACCGGCGGCGGCGCGCGGTACGGAAGCGGTGAAGAGTCTCAGCGGCGGTGTCCATCCCGTTCCGGCATTTCCCCGGTGGTGCGGCTGCCGCGGGTCCGCGGCATTGTAGATAGGATCGCCGACTCCCAGGAACACCGGAGAGGGCCGGCTGGCCGCTGGTCGCGTGGCGGCCTCGAGCCAATAGCCGGCGCCGGGAATGACTACCGTGGTGCGCCGTTCGGCTACGTAGACGGGCCGCGGCCGGGTGCTTTCGAGAAGCGCGGCTACCGGAACGTCGAAGAGCCCCTCGTCCAACGCCAGCAGCCAGCGCGTTTTGTGTCGAAAGCGGGCATCCAGGGGCCCGAAAAGAGTGCGGTACAGACTGGCGCCAGCCGATCCGGTATCGGGCGAATCTCCGCGGACGGCGCGCACCGCCGCTTGGATCCGAGACTCGATCTCCTGGCGCGGCGGCAAGACGTAGAGCGCCAGCCCATCCCGGTCCAGCGCCCACAGCCAGGAGACGGAATCGCCCAGGTGGAAGCTGAGCAGAGCCGTATGGGAATCGAGCGCGGCGCGGGTACGCTCCAGCAGGCCGGTGGTCGCCGGTTGGGCAGCCGCGTCCGGCACTGCCTGCATGCGAACG
>PLMF01000038.1 GCA_003142355.1 Bryobacterales bacterium | reverse complement strand
GGCCGGTTAATCCGAGAATGTTTGCCCCCCAGGTCAGCGCCGGTGCCGTGGTTTCCGCTGTACGTCTGTACGAAGCGTTTTCATCGTCGCTGGCGCACCCCGGTAAACACGGCTGAAGTGCTGTCGGGACCGTGTTCGCCAGGCACGGCGGCGGCATACGGCAGGCGGCGGGTCGATTCTTGGGCATACAATTAAGAGCTATGGATAAGATCCCGCTCCCCTCCAGCAGGGCGGAGGACTCACCGGCAGCAACCGCAATGGTCCTAAAGGAGGCATCACTGTTGCCCTATGACGTAGAACGGTTGCGAGCATCTCTCACCACCTGCGATGTGCATTGCGGCGGTGCGCATCGGTTTGCCGCCCAAACCTTTTTGGGCGGCGTTTTGGGCGGAAACTTGGCGTTTTATACGATGATTATGTCAAGGACGTGTCTGGAAGTGCCTGTGCAATCAATAAAATGGAAGAGGAGGTAGTGCTTCACACGCAGGAGGTCACAGGTTCGAGTCCTGTCGCGCCCACCATTCGAATCAATCAGATACAGACGACTTGTCTGACCAGCTACCTACCGCGCAGGCGATCAGCCAATCAGGGCCAATGGAATCTGTACTTTCCGCATTCGGGCGCGAGAAGAAAAGCGAAAATCTCCGCCCAAGATCCGCCCAAACAGGAACGGCGAGCGCCGGGTCGATACGTCGCGCTTTCCGATAAGGCCCCTGATGCGGCTTTTAGATTGTCCCTGCGAACTAACGACTACGAGGCGCACAGGGACATCCAGGCTTTTTGAGATGCGCAACGGGATCGCCCACAGGGGCGAGAAGCCGGACGGGGTAGACGCTCGACGCGTCCTGTTGGCGGCTGGCGGGGTGTCTCGCCGGGTCTACCAGGCTTCTGTCCGCCCGCCTTCGCAGTTCAGTTCCGAAAACTGTCCCGGATCTTCTCCGAGCGCTGCCGTATCAGCCCGGCCACCCTTTCGGCGACCGGATGTGCGATCTCCACTTTCGCAAGAGCATTGATGACCCTTTCGGCCATCTCATGTACGCGGCCACGCACCAGGGGTTTGCCCAGGCCCGCTTCTTCAGCCAGTTGCTCGAAGTTTCTCGCAGTGACCTTTTCCGAGGAATATTCGCCGCCGATCTTCATGGCCATGTCCCGGCTGAGCTCGGGATAGTACAAGGTGCTGACGATATCGTACAGCGGCGAGAGCCTGATCTCCGGATTTTCCGTCCCGACGCCGTGATAGAGCAGCGAGAAATTCTTGCCGTGCGCGTCGTTGTTGCCGACGAAGTAGTTGTAAATCACCGCTTCGAGAAGTCGCGCCAGGTCGATGACCGGCGCGCTTGATACATCGCGCAGCAGCCCGAAACATCGCTTGAGGGATGGTCCGCCCTCCTTTTGATATTTATGTTCGGGGACCATACCCTGCGCCTGGCAGAAATCCTCCTGATGAAGCCGTTCGAGCACGGGCTTTGCACCCGGCGCCCGCCTGTGAATCCGGTCATATCGCTCCACGAGCAAGTAGTCCATGCCATCGACGTTCCTCGTCTCCACGGAAGCCGTGGGCAGACCGGCTTCAGCGGCCAGTTTCATGCACAGCTCTTCATTAAAAACAACGCCCTCGAAACGCACCGCCGCGGGCTTGAGAATATGCGTGCTCGGCGCGCCGCCCAGGGGAAGGCTGACTTCGCCGTCCTCAATGCGTACGGCGACCTTGTCCTGCGCCCCGGCGAGCGAAAGACGTATCCCCTCCTCGCCCGCCAGCAGCGGGCGCTTAGGGAGTTCCTTGAGGATCGCCGCGAGTTCCTGGGCGGAGAGCTTGCGATAGCTGTAATTCCGCTCCAGCAGGGTTTGGCCTGCCGGAATGAAAGTGACCGCACCCGCGCATTCGCCGCCGATCCGCTCCAACATTGCATAGTCGTTCCGTGCGCTGATGCCGAGATTGCGGGCGATGATTTCGCGTGTGGCCCCTTCCGGCAGAATGCCGGCGAAGAAGCCCCGGCATTCATTGCGCTTGAACCGTTTCTTCCTCAAGGGCAGCGATTGCGACAGGGGTATGGCGCCGGGCTTGTTCAGCCAACTTTCCGCATAGTCGAATACCATATCGCCACCGTCGTCCTGGATAAGATGGCCGATGGGATCGCTGTGAAGGTAGACATCAAGCGCTCTTGCCATGCGTCACTCTTCCTTGGCCGGCGGCGGCGTCAGAGTCATCTTGACCCCGAGCGTATTCAGGATTGCCAGGGCTTTTCCGATCTCGCAGGTCTCCTTGCCTTTTTCGAGATCGATTATGAACCGCATCCCCGTTCCGGAGGTCAAAGCGAGATCCTTCTGTGTGACGCCCAGTTTCTTCCGGGTGTCCCGGATCAGTTTGCCGATTTGCTCGGGCGTGTATCTCATGGCCAAGCCTTCAATAGTATTACCGTACGGGAATATTATAACGCATCGGCAATGAAATGAGGTGAAATATTCCCGTACGGGAGTTTTCGCCGCGGATAGCCCGCTTCAGGCTGAAGAATTCCCGCACGGGAACTACGAGTTCGTCCCTTGCTGTGCCCAAGAACATTTGTAAGGGTTGGGCAAATGTCTTCGGAAGTTCCGGAAGTTCCACTGAATCGAGGAGGCGCGCTCGATTCGTTCCGGCAAAGCGGCCTGCCTGGATCCAGGCATCTGGGAACCGGGCGAACCGGTCCTTGCCGAAAAGAAGTAGCCCTCCGATGGTCGGAACCCGGCGGCCTTGATGCTCCGTGACGATCCGCAGGGTGTTCCATGCCTCGGTGGTCAGTTGTCTGTAAGGCGTGAATAACTCGGAAGCAGCTCGGAAGTCGATGGCTTCCGACTTCAGGTCCGGGATGCCCTGCTCGTCGAACGCGGTTCTCCAGTTCAGGCGTTTCAGTTCTTCGATCTGCAGTGCCTCGGCCTTTCGGTTGGTCGTGGACCCGGTGAAGAGGGCCGCCGGCTATCTCGATTCCAGGAGACGGAGGTACTCGTCGCGAGACAGGTCGGCCGTCTTCAGGTTGCTCTTGATCACCGCCACAGGAACCTCATCGTAGGTCGGGATCACAATCGGTCGCACCGTCCCGGCGCGTGAATATGAGCGGTGACTTCCCTCCTGCCGGGCGAATACGAACCCGGCGGCAAGGAACACTTTTTCCAAGCGCTTCCAGTGAATCGGAGTCAGCCGAGCCATCTTCAGGCGCTCAACTGGGCGAAGTGGCGTTCTACGGAAATCCACTCCGGCGCCCGCCAGCCGCCTTCATGGTATTCGTAGGCGCACTCTTCCAAAACCTCGCGGAGCGTCCCCATCTCCTGTGCCGTCGAAAGGAAGAGTCCGACCGCTTCGTCTAAAGCGGCGCGCGCCTGGTCTGGGGTGCTGCCGGCACTGACCACATCGACGGGCATCGCCTGCGCCACATACTGCGCCCCTTCCCGCCAAATCTGCACAGTGTAGTCGATGCGCATCTTGTTTCCCTCTCTCTCATCATAAGGCCGTTCACGAGACGCAGCCACTGGTCGAGGGCAAACCTCCACGCGGATCAGGACAGTTTCAGTGCGAATCAGCGGACTGGCCGGGACCCGGGGTGCGCCCAGTGCTTTCGGTTCCAGCCGCCAGACCGATTACGAACCTTCCGGTGTCTTCGCGGGGATACTGTATGGCCAAGGAATCGGAAGCAGTTGTCTACAGTGCCGCCTGACCCCGGTCGCGTAACTGATTGATTTCACAGCAGGGCAGCCAGTATGATCCACGGGCGTCCAAGTGCACTACCAGTCGTCGGACGAAGCGGTGACCGCATAGTGAACTCGGCTCCATTCACCGGCGCGATCCAAGACGCCGCCGGTATCCTCGATACCGTGCCGGAGGCGTACCTCTGCCTCGACAGCAAGTTCCGGTGCACGTTCTTAAACCAGGCCAGAGAACGGCTGATGGGAGAGGACCGGGCCGGTCTGCTCGGCAAAGTGTTCTGGGAGGTCTACCCCGCACTCGTCGGGACGCGTTTCGGGGAGAACTGCCGCCGTGCTATGACCGAGCGCGTGCCCGTCGCGTTCGAGGACTACGACGAGGTGTTGCAACGCTGGTACGCGTGCACCGCCACTCCGGACTCGGATGGCGGAATCGTGGTCGGCACCGTGGACATCACCGGCCGCAAGCGGGCCGAGGCAGCGCTGACCGGCGAGGCGGTCCGTTTCGAACAGCGGGCCGAGGAGCGCACCGGGAAAACGCTCATGCGGCAGCGGAGCGTCAGCCGGTTTCAGCACTCGCTCCTGGCCGCGGCCCCGCTCGAGGACAAACTCCGCACGGTTGCCGACGCCATCGTCCGCCTGTTCGACGCCGATTTCTGCCGCATCTGGCTGATCCGGCCCGGAGATCTGTGTGAACGGGGCTGCATCCACGCCCAGGTGCACGAGGGGCCGC
>PLMF01000376.1 GCA_003142355.1 Bryobacterales bacterium | reverse complement strand
CAAGATCTTCGCCAACGATCCCTTCGCCGTTCTGGACCAGGAAGGCGTCGGCCAACTGGTGAAGATGGCCGTCGAGAACGGCCGCAAGACCAATCCCAAGCTGGAAATCGGCATCTGCGGCGAGCACGGCGGCGAGCCCAGCTCGGTGCAGTTCTGCTACCGCGTGGGCATGGACTACGTTTCCTGCTCCCCGTACCGCGTGCCCATCGCCCGTCTGGCGGCCGCCCAGGCAGCCATCTCCGGCGACAAGTCGGAAACCCAGCGTACGGCGTAAGCCGCCCGCACTCCATCGAGGCCGGGGCCCAGTCCCCGGCCTTCTTCTCGTATCGATCTATGGCGCTACTCGACGACCGCCGCTATCCGCAGCGCCCGATCATCGGCGTGGGCGCGCTCATTTTGAAACGCGACCGCATCCTCATGGCGCAGCGCGGCAAGCAGCCGCTGATCGGCTGGTGGTCCCTGCCCGGCGGCGCGTTGGAAACCGGCGAGTCGCTGGCGGACGGCGTCCGCCGCGAGGTGCGCGAAGAGACCGGCCTCGACATCCGGCCGCTCGGCGTGCTGGAAATCTTCGAGCGCATCATGCGCGATGCCTCCGGCGCGCCCGAGTATCACTACGTGCTCATCGATTACATGTGCCGCGTCATGGGCGGAACGCTCGCCCCTGGCGACGACGTCTGCGCGGTGGAATGGGTGCGCCGCCGCGATCTACCCAAGCTCCAGATCACGGAGGGCACCCTGGCGGTGATTGAAAAGGCCTTCCGCAAACGCCGAGAATATAGATAGCCCCTTGAAAACCAGCGCCGCCGTTCTAGAATTCGAAGCCCTCCGCCAGTTGTTGGGCCGCTACATCTCCAGCCCGCTCGGCCGCCGCGAGCTGGAAAAAGTCGCTCCGCACGCCGACGGCGCGCGCCTGGCCGATGACCTCGCCGAAGCCGGGGAGGCCGTCGAGTATCTGCGCGCGGCCACGCGCCCGCAGCCCGCGGCCCGCGGCGCCGCGATTCGCATCGATTTCTCGGGCCTGCCCGACGTCGAACCGGCCGTCCACAAGCTGCGCATTGAAGGCGCCAGCCTCGACCCCAAGGAGATCTTCGATCTCTTCCTGCTGCTCGACCGCGCCGCCGACGCCAAGTCGCTGATCGCCGCCGCCGCCGAGCGTTTCCCCCGCCTCGGCCGCCGCGCGCAAACCATCGGCGATTTCCGCGCCCTGCTGAAGGATCTCGAGGGCAAGATCCTGCCCGATGGCACGGTGGCCGATCACGCCAGCGTGGCGCTCGCCCGCCTCCGCCGCGATATCGAACGCCAGAAGAAGGCCATTCAGGAATCGCTCGAGCGCTTCCTGCGCGCCCATCGCGAGGAAGGCGTCCTCCAGGAGGAGTTCGTCACCATCCGTAACGAGCGCTTCGTGGTGCCGGTCATCGCCGGCCAGCGGCGCAAGCTCGAGGGCGTGATCCACGCCGCCAGCGCCAGCGGGCACACCCTGTTCGTCGAGCCGCTCGAAACCATCGACCTCAACAACGAGCTGGTGCGGCTGGCCGAGGAAGAGGCTCGCGAAGTTCACCGCATTCTGCTCGAGATGACCGACCGCCTGCGCGCCGACGCCGGCTCGATTCGCCAGACGCTGGTCACCATGGCGGAGCTGGAGCTGATCTTCGCCAAGGCGCGCTTTGCCGCCGAGTTCCAGTGCGCCATCCCCAGGTTCGGCGACCGCCTCCTGCTCCGGGACGCCCGCCATCCGCTGCTCGAGGACGTGCTGCGCCGCCGCCATAAGACCGCCGTGCCGGTCACGCTCGAGCTCACCCGCGACCGCCGCACGCTGCTCATCAGCGGCCCCAACACCGGCGGCAAGACCGTGACGCTCAAGACCGTGGGCCTGCTCAGCCTCATGGCGCAATCGGCCCTTCCCGTGCCCGCCACCGAGGCCGAGTTCCCGCTCTTCGACCAGGTGCTGGCCGATATCGGCGACTATCAATCCATTCAGGAAAACCTCAGCACGTTTTCCGCGCACGTCTCCAACATTCGCGAAATGGCGCTCGATGTCACCCCCGATTCACTGGTGCTTTTGGACGAGTTGGGCGCCGCCACCGATCCGGAAGAGGGCGGCGCGCTGGGTGTGGCCATCGTCGAACATTTCCGCGCAGCCGGCGCCTACACCCTGGTCTCCACCCATCTCTTAGCCCTCAAAATCTACGGCGCTGGAACCGAAGGCGTGGTCAACGGCTCCATGGGCTTCGATGAAGAGACCCTGGAGCCGACCTTCTGCCTGCGCTTGGGACTGCCGGGCAAATCCGCCGGCCTCGAAATCGCCGCGCGGCTCGGCGTGCCCGAGGACATCATCCGCCGTGCGCGCCAGTCGATGAGCAGCCGCGAGCGCGACGTCACGCAATTCCTGGCCGAGTTGCACCGGCGCATCGAAGAGACCCAGGCGCTCGAACGGAGCCTGCGCGAAAAACTGGCGGAGCTCGAGAAACGCGAGAAGGATCTGGCGCGCGAATGGGAAAAACGCGAAACCGCCAAGCTCAAGGAGCTCGAACGCCGCACCGAGCAGGCGCTGGCCCGCTTCGAAGAGCAGGCCCAGGAGACCATCGGCAAGATGGCGCAAACCGCCGACCGCCGCAAGGCCGAGCAGGAGGCGCAGCGCCGCGTCTCCAAGGTCAAACGCGAGATGCGGGAAGATTTCCAGACCACCGTGCTCGCCACCCAGGACGATTCCCGGCAGGACCGCATCCGGCCGCTGCGCATCGAAGAAGGCATGCGCGTGCGCTTGAAGGACGTGCGCGAGCCGGCGCGCGTGCGCCGCAAGCTGGGCGCGGACCGCATTGAAGTCGAGGCCGGCTTCATGAAGCTGCAGGTCTCGATCGACGACGTAATCGAAGTCCTGCCCGAGGCCGGCCCCGCCGCCGGCAAACTTCCTCAGGGCGTCAGCTACAAGCCCGCGCCGGAGTTGGCTCCCCTGCACCAGGAGATCAACGTAATCGGCCAGCGCGCCGAGCAAGCGCGCGACGCTGTGGATGAATTCCTCGACCGCGCCGTAATGGCCACCGCCAGCCGCGTCCGCATCGTGCACGGCCACGGCATGGGGGTCCTCAAGAAGGTCATTGCCGAACTGCTCGGCAGCCACCCGCACGTGGCCAAATTCTACCCGGCCCCCCAGCAGGAAGGCGGCGCCGGCGCCACCATCGTCGAGCTGAAAGAGTAGGGGCCGTCACAGGCCCGCCAGCACTTCCGCCGCGTGCCCTTGGGCTTTGACCTTGGCGTAGATCTTCTCGACCGTGCCGTCCGGCCCGATGACGAAGGTGCTGCGCTCGATGCCCATCGCCTTCTTGCCGTACATGTTCTTCTCTTTCCACACGCCGTAGGCCTGGGCCGCGGCCCGGTCTTCATCCGCCAGCAGCGTGAACGGCAGATTGAACTTGGCTTTGAAACTGGCCTGCGCCGCGGGCTTGTCGGGCGACACGCCCACCACCGCCGCGCCCTTCTTCGCAAACGCCTGGATGCCGTCGCGAAACTCGCAGGCCTCCGTGGTGCAGCCCGGCGTGTTGGCCCTCGGGTAGAAGTACAGCACCACGCGCTTTCCCTTCAGGTCCGACAGCCGGAAATCGCCGCCCGTGTCCGTGTGAACGCGAATATCGGGAGCTTTGTCGCCAACCTTCAACATCGATCACCCCAGCTTCTGCTTGAATAAATCAGTTACCAGGGCCACGTTGGCCTGTCCCCGCGTGGCCCTCATCGCCTGGCCCACCAGGAAGTTGATCACCGTGGTCTTCCCGCCCTTGTACTGCTCCACCTGCTTGGGGTTGGCGGCGATCACATCCGCGATAATCTTCTCCAGCGCCCCCGTGTCGCTGATCTGCCGCAGCCCTTCGCGTTCCACTATGACGCCGGCCGGCTGGCCGGTGGAGAACATTTTCGGGAACACTTCCTTGGCCAGCTTTCCGGAAAGCTCGCCCGTGGCGATCAGCTTCACCAACTCGCCCAGGTTGTCGGGACTGACGGGCGATTCCGCAATCTCTTTCCCCTCGGCCTTGAGCAGGCCCATCAAGTCGCCCATCACCCAGTTGGCCGCGGTCTTCGGGTCGACCGAGATCCTGGCCACCGTCTCGTAGTAGTCGCTCACCGCCCGTGTGGCCGTCAGGACCTCGGCGTCGTACTGGCGCAGCCCGTACTCGCCGATGAACCGCGCGCGTTTGCGGGCGGGCAACTCGGGCATCCCGGCTTTAACCTCGGCCAGCCACTTCTCGCCGATGCGCAGCGGAACCAAGTCCGGCTCGGGAAAGTAGCGGTAATCGTGGGCGTGTTCCTTACTGCGCATGCCGGCCGTCTCGCCCTCATCGGGATTGTAGAGCCGCGTCTCCTGCTCCACTTTGCCGCCGCTCTCAATGAGAGCCACCTGCCGCGCGATTTCGTAATCCAGCGCCTGCTTCAGAAAGCGGAACGAATTGAGGTTCTTGACTTCCACCTTGGTTCCGAACTTCTCCGCGCCTTTGACGCGCACCGAAACATTGGCGTCGCAGCGCAGGTGGCCCTTCTCCATATCGCAGGTGGAAACCTCGACGAATTGCAGCACCTGCTTCAATTCGGTGAGGTAGGCATAGGCTTCGTCGGAGGTGCGCATATCGGGATCGCTGACGATTTCGATGAGCGGCGTACCGGAACGGTTGAGGTCCACATAAGAATAGCGGTCCGAATCCCGGAAGCCGTCGTGGATGCTCTTGCCCGCGTCGTCCTCCATGTGGACGCGCGTGACGCCGATGCGCCGGGCGGCGCCCGCCACCACGATATCGACGTAGCCGTGCTCCCCCAGCGGCTCGTCATATTGCGAGATCTGGTAGCCCTTGGGCAGGTCCGGATAGAAGTAGTTCTTGCGCGCGAAACGCGATTGGGGGTTGACGCGGCAGTCGAGCGCCAGGGCTCCCTTGATGGCCAGCTCCACCGCCTCGCGGCTCAGCACCGGCAACGCTCCGGGCAACCCCAGGCACACGGGACAGACGTTGGTATTGGGCGGCGCGCCGAAGCTGGTGGGGCATCCGCAAAAAATCTTGGTCGCGGTGGCAAGCTGCACGTGCACTTCGAGGCCGATGACCGGCTCGTAGCGCGCAATCGCTTCGGGTGTCGCCACAGCAGCGGAAGAAGACATGGTGTCTTTTTATTATAGAGGGACGTTTGGGATCTGTTTCCCACGAGATCCGTGTGAAGGTCGGAGACGCCATCAAGCTCGTTGAAAAGGACGGTTGGGCCGTGGTCAATGTCGAAGGTAGCCATCGCCAATACAAGCATCCTGCTAAGTTTATGCCTGGATTTCCATTTTCGTAACTCACATGATGACTTCCTGACATCGCCGGGCGCTTTTATTCATGCGGATTCCAATGTGATGAGGACGCTCTGGAGGTCATCTAACGCGGCGGTTGTTTCGGGGTGATGGTGCCAAGGATTGCCGCCTTTGCCGGTTTTGATGTTTTGTGGCGCGGCGAAAGTGGACCTTGGCGGAGGCAAAGGTGGCTCCCGGGGAAAAACTGTAGCTTGCAGGATCAAAGAATGGCGGGTGGGGGTATACTGAAGGTCCGGGAGAACCCAAAATGGAAATCCCAGTTGCAAACCCGACAGGAGCGCGCGAGCCGAATTGTGCATCTGAAGCCGCCTGGCCGCGGGAACTCCGCGCGGCGGGAAAGCTGCTGGCAACGATAGCACTTGCGGCTTTTTCTATGGCCTTGCCGGCGGCGGCGGCGGGCACTCTGACGCTTTCTTGGACGGGCGGCTCCTGGAACGACGGAGGGTCCCTCTCGGGAACCTTCACGGTCCAGTACGACAGCAACGGAACGCCGACGACGTTGCTATCCGCCGACGTGATCACCGGCAACGGCACCAGCGACGGATTCGCCGGTCAGACCTACATTTACGATGTCACCGGGCAGACGACCAACGTCGTGTCATATTACTTCGACGCGACGCAACACGGGGGCGATCCGGCCAACGAGCTGGTGATGACCAACGGAAATGGCTACAGGATCTTTCTGGACTGGCAAGGCACGAGTCCGACGGGCCTCTGGGTTGGAAACGTGGGCAGCCAATACAGCTCTGAGAATACCCCAAGCTACTCCATCGTCCGATACCTGGACAGCTCGGCGGGGTCTCCGGGCAGCCCTGTAATAGGGCAACCTTCCGTTCCAGTGCTGTCGTCACCAGCGCTCGCCGGACTCGCTCTGCTCTTGGCAGCGTTGGGATGGGTTTTTACGAGGAAAGTGCCAGCGCATTGTTGACGAGCCGGCCAGGTATCGGGATCGCTACTGGGAGAACCTGCGGGCCGTGATCGATGCCAAGATCCGTGGGTAGGAGGTAGCGGAAGGGAAACCCGAACCCCGGCTGGTGCCAGTAGGGAACCTTCTGGAGGCGCTGTAGGCCAGCTTGGCACGCGCCAAGAAACCGGTGACCGTGTCCGCCCTCCAGCCGCTCTAACCGTTTGAATGGCACGCCGCTGCCATAACGGAGTTGCGCGCTTATAGCGGTTCAGAGCGTTCGTTCTTTCCAACTTATATAGGCCAAGAAGGGACGCGTGACTATTGCCGGCCATCCTTCCATGGACCTTGATCCGAAGACGCAACGTAGTATCCTGAAACAAGCGGGGCTGAAATGAAATACGCTGTGCTGTTCGAGAAGACCGAAACCGGGTACAGCGCCCACGTTCCCGATCTGCCCGGCTGCGTGGCGGCGGGTGCCACATTCGAGGAGACCGCCAGCCTGATGCGCAAAGCCATTCAGATGCATCTGGCCGGCATGCAGGAAGACGGCGAGCCGATCCCGGCGCCTCGCACCATTGCCGAGTACATCATCGCGGCTTAGCCGCTGGCATCCGCTTCTCCAACTCGCGCACGAACTCCTGCAGCGCTTGGCGGTCGGCCTGCTGCCACTTCACCACCACGAAGTACCGCCCCCGATAGAAGAACACGGTGTCGGCCGACGGCCGCCAGCGCTGCGCCAGGTCGAGGCCCACGCCCGGCGAGCTCAGCTCGTACACACGCGCTTCGAGCTTCCCGGGGCCTTCGTAGGTGGCTGTCTGGAGACGCTCGACGCTGGTGCGCGGCACCGGGTCGGGCGCTTCCGAAACGGGCAGGTTCCGCGCCGCCGCGCGGCGCCAGACGTGGGCCACCGTTTCCGGGAAAAAACCGGCCGGCAGCGGAGCGTTTCCGCGGCAGGCGCCGAGCGCGAGTGCCAGCCACATCCAGTTCCGGCGCGACATCAGCTTCAATTCTTGCATGCCGCCAACGGTCGCGGTGATACCATCGCAGTTATGGCGAAGTTTAGGCCGGCGAAAGGAAAGGCCAGGAAGAGCCGCGCTCCGCAGGGCGGCATCCCCTGCGTCATTCTGGTCATCTCCGGCATGTTGCTGGTCATGCTTTTCCTCTACTACGTGATGAAGAATGCGTATCGATAACCGTCAGCCCGCCGAGATGCGCCGGGTCGAGATCGTCACCGGCTGCCTCATGACCGCGGAAGGCTCCGCGCTGATCAAGGTGGGGAACACGCACGTGCTCTGCGCCGCCACGGTGGAAGACACGGTGCCGCACTTTCTCCGCAACAGCGGCAAAGGGTGGGTGACGGCGGAATACTCCATGCTGCCGCGGGCCACGGCCAAGCGCACGCCACGGGAGGTCACCAAGGGCCGGCCCTCGGGAAGAACCCACGAGATCCAGCGGCTGATTGGCCGCTCGATGCGCTCGGTGGTCGATACGGCGGCTCTGGGCGAACGCACCGTGGTGCTGGATTGCGACGTGCTCCAGGCGGATGGCGGCACGCGCACCGCCTCCATCACCGGGGCCTTCGTGGCGCTGGCGCTGGCGTTGCGGCAGTTGGTGGAGTTCGGCCGGCTGAAGAGCATGCCGATCCTCGATTTCGTCGCCGCCACCAGCGTGGGCCTGGTGGGCGGCGTCCCCATGCTGGATCTCTGCTACGACGAAGATTCCCGCGCGGGGGTGGACATGAACGTCGTGATGACCGGCGCCGGCAGGTTCGTCGAGGTGCAGGCCACCGCCGAGCACACCCTCTTCGACGACCAGCAGATGGCGCAGTTAGTGACCCTGGCGCGCGCCGGCATCGCCCAGATCATCGAGATACAGAAGAAGGTGGCGCGGATTTGATCAGGCTCTTTTGCGCCACGGGCAACGCCGGGAAGTTGCGCGAATTCCAAGACCACAGCCCCATCTCCATCGAGACCCTGCCCGACTTCCGCCGGATTCCCCCCTGCGTCGAGGACGGCGACACCTTCGAACAGAACGCCGTCGTCAAAGCGCGCCACTATGCCCCCTACGCATCCGGCTTGCTGTTCGCGGACGATTCGGGCCTGGAAGTGGAGGCGCTCGGCGGCGCGCCCGGCGTTCATTCCGCCCGCTTCTGCGGCGAGCACTCGACCGACCAGGCCAACAACCTGCTGCTGCTCGAAAAGCTGCGAGGCGTGGCCAATCGGAGCGCGCGTTTCGTGTGCGCAATCGCGCTGGTCGAGGGCGACCGTCTGCGTGGCGTGTTTCGCGGCGCGGTGGCGGGCGTCATCCTCGAGGAGCCGCGCGGCTGCGCGGGCTTCGGATACGATCCGCTCTTCTACTCGCCGGCGCTCGGCCTCACTTTCGGAGAAGCCCCGGCCGAGCAGAAGTTCTCCCTGAGCCATCGCGGACAGGCGCTCCGCGCCATGCTGGCCGCGCTGTAGGGGCGCGGCACGCCTCGGCCGATCCTCGGGGCTCCACCGATTTCTCTTTCAAGTCCAAAACATTTGCTGTAGATTATGTTATATGGAGAACGATCGCGATTCGTCTATCTGGCGGAGCCTCGCCGTCGCTTTTGGGGACGGCCTGGCATTTGGCGTGGGAATGAAACTCACGCAAAACGCGGCCCGCCAACCCGGCGCGCCGCACACCGGCGCCCCCGCTTTGGCTGATCGTTTCGAAAGCCTCGAGCAACGCATGGAACGCCTCGAGCGCACGCCCATCGCCGGCCGGGAGGCGGCGCCTGGACCGGGGTCGGTGGGTTTCGCGCCGAAGGTGATCGAGGCCGTGGTGCAGGCCGTCGACGAGCGCCTCAGAGACCAGGCCAAACAAATGGAACGCCGCTGGGCCGACCTCGAAGCCCGCATGGCCGAAGTCCGAAGCCAGTTCGACACCGAGATGGCCGCCGTCCGCGATCACGTTGAAGGGGGTATGCAGGGATTTGCGGAATCGGAACGCCGCTTGGGCCAACTCGAAGCCCGGATCGCGGAAGTCCGAAGCCAGTTCGACGCCGAGATGGCTGCCGTCCACGATCGCATGGAAGGGGGAATGCGGGGTTTTGCGGAGTCGGAAGAGCAACTGCGCGAAGAGATACGGCGCGTGGCTGACAACTCATCCAGCTTCGATGCCTCGGCGGCGGAAGCCGTCATCGAGACGAAGCTCGTGCCCCTGCGCGTGGAAATCACCGAAATGCGGCAAAAGCTGGCCGAGAGCGATCGCGCGGTGCTGGATCTCATCCTGGCCATTGGCCAGATGTGCCGGCAGGCCGCCGAGCGAATCACCGATTCCGCGCCGCCGCCGCCCGAGAGCGCGCCTCCACCCTCCAATACCGAGCCGCCACTCGATGGGACCAGCGATTCGCCTGGCGCGGCCCCGGAGGAGCCTGAAGTCCCGATGGACCCGCCTTTTGAATCTCCGGCCCCGGCCTTCACGCAGCTCAAGAAGGCCACTTCGCTTTGGCGGGTTCCGCTGGTCTCTTCGTTCCTGGTCACCACCGGGGGTTTGCTGCTGCGGCATTACCTATAGGCCGGTGGGCCGGCGACGGCGGGGCGGTTATGCCATGGGACCGCCCGGCGGTACCATGAGATTATGTCCGAGACCCTCACTATTGCCGGTCGCGAATTCCGTTCGCGGCTTATCGTAGGAACCGGGAAGTACCGCAGTTTTCCGGAGATGCAGCGGTGCCACGAGGCCTCGGGCGCGGAGATGGTGACGGTCGCGGTGCGCCGGGTGAACCTCACCGACCGCTCGAAGGAATCGCTCCTGGATTACATCGACCGCTCCAAGATCTTCATCCTTCCCAACACCGCCGGCTGCTACACCGCCGACGACGCCGTGCGCACGGCCATGCTGGCGCGCGAGGTGGGCCTGTCCCACTGGATCAAGCTGGAAGTGATCGGGGACGAGAAGACCTTGTTTCCGGACAACGCCGGGCTGCTGGAAGCCACCCGCATCCTGGTCAAGGAAGGTTTCGTGGTGCTGCCCTACACCAATGACGACGTGGTGAACGCGCGCAAACTGATCGACGCCGGCGCCGCCGCGGTGATGCCGCTGGCCGCGCCGATCGGCTCCGGACTGGGGGTGCAAAACCCCGCCAACCTGCGCATCCTGCGAGAGACGATCACGCAAGTGCCGATGATCGTGGACGCCGGCGTCGGAACCGCCTCGGACGCCGCCGTCGCCATGGAACTGGGCGCCGATGGCGTCCTCATGAACACCGCCATTGCCGCCGCCGAAGATTCCGTCAAAATGGCGCGTGCCATGAAGCTGGCCGTGGAAGCCGGCCGCCTCGCCTACGAATCCGGGCGCATGCCGAGGAAGCTTTACGCCTCGGCCAGCAGCCCGCTGGCGGGAGTGGTGGGTTCATAGGAGGGAGCGGAAGGCCGGCTAACCCGCCGCGGCAGCGGCCACTCCGCCACTGCCCCGCGTCCTGAACTCATAGCGGTCAATCTGTACAACCGCTTTGGTGTCTTCCGAACGCACGATTTTGCCCACCGCTACAAACCGCAGTGGGCAGGCGCCGTCGAGCCGGACGGGCCAGTTCACCGCGACCTCTACCAGGCGTCCCATGGGGAGCCTCTCCTCGGTGGTGAACAGGATTCCTCCGCTGCCGATGTCCAGCGTCTTCCCAACGCCACTGGCCGACGACCCTTTGGCATGGAGCACACGGTACCTGACTTCCTCCCGGACCGGGAAGCGGTTGGTCTCCCTGCGATCAGCCGTGCGTCCGAAATTCACGCGTGAATCGTATGCGGGGGTTTCCATGCTCATTCCCTATCATGCGAGAAACGAGCGGGCTTCAACAATAGACTGAAAGGACTAAGGCATACCCTGAAAGGACTAAGGTCTCTGCTTATCCTGTTTAGTACTATCGTCAGCGTCGGGGACCGTGTCACAGGGTTCACCGGGGAAGATTCTGGTATTCTGGCCTCATGGACCAAGACCAACTCCGGGGGTTGTTCGAGCAGGTGCGCGAGGGCGCCGTGGATATCGATGCCGCCATGGTCCGGATGCGCCATATGCCCTTCGAAGACCTGGGTTTCGCCAAAGTGGACCATCATCGGGCGTTGCGTCACGGCATGCCCGAGGTGGTCTTCGCCAAGGGTAAGACTCCGGAGCAGGTGGTGGCCATCGCGGAGCGGCTGCTCGAAAACTCGCAGAACGTGCTGATCACGCGAGCGGACCGGGAGTGCGCGGCTGCCGTGACCGGAAAGCTGTCAAGCGGCGAGTATTTCCCGCTCTCCGGAGTGATCCGTTTCTGGCGCGACCGAACAATCCGCGGCAAGGGCAAAATCGCCGTGGTCTGCGCCGGCACCAGCGACATGTTCGTGGCCGAAGAGGCGCAACTTACCGCCGAGGCGATGGGCAACGAAGTGGANNGGCATGGTCTCATGCCCCGTCATCGCGGTCCCCACCAGTGTGGGCTATGGAGCCAGCTTTAACGGCTTGGCGGCGCTGCTCGGCATGTTGAACAGTTGCTCCAGTAACGTCACGGTGGTCAACATCGATAACGGCTTCGGTGCGGGGTATGTGGCCAGCCTGATCAACCGGCCGTAGGGGCCGGGCAGGCGGCACCGCCTGCCCCACCACTCCCGATTCCGGCGAGAACTGGAAGGATCTACACCAGATCCGGGATCTCTACCCAGGCGCGTTTGCGCCAGGATTCCAGACCTTTCTCCGCCAGTTGAACGCCCTTGGCGCCTTCGAGCAATCCCCAGCGGAACGGATCGCCCTTCACCACGTGCCGCAGAAACAGCTCCCACTCGCGCTTGAACGCGTTATCGAAAGTCGCCTGCTCCGGCACTTTCTGCCAGCCATCGAAATAATTCAGGGGGCTTTCGATATCGGGATTCCACACCGGGCGCGGCGTCGCGCCATACGGCTGAATCCAGCAGTGGCGCAGGCCGGCCACCGCACTGCCTTTGGCGCCCTCCACCTGGATGGTTAGCAGATCGTCGCGGCGCACGCGCACGCACCAGGAAGAATTGAAGTGCGCCACAATGCCGCCCTCCAGCTCGAAGGTGGCATACGCCGCATCCTCGGCCGTGCAACGGTAGGGCTGGCCGGCCTCATCCCAGCGCGTAGGGATGTGGGTCGCACCCAGGCAGGATACGGCCTTCACCGCGCCGAACAGGTTGTCGAGCACGTAGCGCCAGTGGCAGAGCATGTCCATGATGATGCCGCCGCCGTCTTCCTTGCGGTAATTCCAGGATGGACGCTGCGGCGCCACGGTGTCGCCTTCGAAGACCCAGTATCCGAATTCGCCGCGAACGGAGAGAATGCGCCCGAAAAAGCCCGACTGCTTCAGAGTTGCGAGCTTCAGCAATCCCGGCAGCCACAGTTTGTCCTGCACCACGCCATGCTTGACGCCGGCCTTCTCTGCCCGCTTCCACAGATCGAGCGCCGATTCCAGGCTGCCGGCCACCGGCTTCTCGCAATAAACGTGCTTCCCCGCGGCGATGGCCTGGCGGACGGCGTCCGCGCGCCGGTCCGTGGTCTGAGCGTCGAAGTAGATGGAGTACTCGGGGTTGGCCAACGCGGCATTGAGGTCGGTGGTCCAGGGCAGGCCGCCGCACTCCGCCGAAATGGCTTCGAGCTTGGAGGAATTCCGCCCCACCAGCAGCGCGCGCGGCATGATGGTTTCGCTATCGCTCAGCCTGACCCCGCCTTGCTGGACGATGGCTTGGATGGACCGCCGCAAGTGCTGGTTCAGCCCCATGCGGCCGGTCACGCCGTTCATGACGATGCCGACGGTGTGGGTGGTCATGGTTTCTCCGCCGACTGCGGCCACGCACCGGCGGGCAGCGGTGGCGCTTCGAGGCCCGCGCGCGGCAGGGTGCCGTCCAGTTCCTGGCGCCAGTGGGCCACGTCGCCGGCCGGTCCGTAGCAGTAGATCATGCGCATGGGTGCGTCTCCGGTATTGGTCAACTGGTGGAACACGCGGTGAGGAATGTAAATCGCCTGTCCCGCGCGCACGTCGGCCCTCTCCTCGCCCAGACACATTTCGCCGGCGCCTTCCACAATGAAGTAGATCTCTTCCTGCTCCTGGTTGTGCCACGGCACCTGCCCGCCATTGGGTTCCAGCGTCACATGGCCCATGGAGAAGCTGGCCGCCTGGATGGGGCTGGCGCCACCCACCAGGTTCTGCGTGCGGCGTCTGGCCGGGTACGTCCGCCCGTCAATTTGGGAAAGATCGGCGATGATCATGAATGCGCTCGCTCAAGAAATAGGATACAACTCCGGCGCCGATCAGCAGCGCGCCGAATTCCAGGGCATTGATGGGCCCGATGGGTTCGGCATCATTGCGAATCACCGTCAGAACCAGAAGCGCCAGCGGCGGGAGGCCCACGGCGATGGTGCCGAATAGGCCGCCGGGAACGCGATACGGCCTGTGGAGCCCCGGCTGGCGGATGCGCAGCGCTACCAGCGCGGCAAACTCGAGGAGAATACTGAGGCCCGTCAGCAGCACATCGAGCACGATCAGTTTGACGAAGCTGAACCCCAGGCAAAGCGCCCACGCGGCCGAGCAGGCGAAGATCGCAACCCAGGGAGCGCCGGTCTGGGGACGGCACTTGGCGAACACTCTCGGGAGCAATCCGTCTTGGGCCATCGCCGCGGGCAGCCGCGAATAGGCCATCGTGAGGGCGTTCAGCGTGCCTACCGCGCCCAACATGCCGCCGATGGTGATGGCCACCGCCAGCACGCCGCCGGCGGCGCCGCCTCCGACGACCGCCCGCGCCACATCGGCCCAACCGCCCGTGGACCAGCGGTTGGCGTCGAGCCCGGTCATGGCAACCGCCGCGATGGGCACGACGTAGGTCAGCGCGACCAGGGCCACCGCGCCGCCCATGGCCAGCGGATAGGTGCGTTGCGGCCGGTCCACTTCACCGGCGATGGTGGAAGCGTTGTCCCATCCCATGTAATTCCACATGGCAACGAGTATGCCTCCCAGAATGTCGACGTCGTGCAGTGGAGCAGCCGACGCGCCGGGCGCCGCGCGGTGGAAGCCGGCGTACGCCGCCAGCATCGCAAAAGGCGCCAGCAGCACAATGGTGAGCGCCAGCGAGCTTCCACCCACGGTCTTCGCGCCCAGCAGATTCCATAGCGCGCACATGGCGATCAGAGCGACGCCGATCCAGATCCCTCTGGCACCGGCGGTCAGTGTGGGGGCGAAGTGGCCGAGGTATTCCACAAAGAGCGTGGGGTAAATCGCCATGTCGAAAACGCTGCCGGCCAGCGACAGCCAGGCCTCCTGAAACCCCCAGAAACGGCCCATGGCGCGGGTCACCCAGACGTAGTAGCCGCCTTCGCTCGGCAGGGCGCTGGCCAGTTCGCTCACCATGAGCGCGGTGGGAAGACTCCAGATCAGGGGCGTCGCCAGCAGGATCGCAATTGCTCCCGCATAGCCCGATTTGGAGACGATGTCCTCCAGACCGAAGGGCCCGCCGGCCACCATCAGATAGATGGCGGCGATGAGGGGGAAGAGGGTGACTTTGCGCGGCACCATATCACAGAGTACCGGAAACGGGGAGGCGGACTGCGGAATCAGCGCCTTGATGCTTTCTGCGGATGCCGCGCGACATCCTGTGCCGGTTCAGCGTGAAATAGAGTGCCGGCGGGCTCCGTTAGCGAGTATTCCGCCCTTCGGGCGGGGATTTTCAAGGCATCGGGGTCTACCGATCCGATGTGTTCTTGGAGGAGCGCGAAAGCAGGGGCCTCCGCGCTCCGATCATCGTCTCGATGAGCCCACCAGGTTATCCCTCAGCATAGTTGCATCCCTGGAGAGCCCGCCTCCGTTTCGCGTGGCAAGGTCATTGTAGCTCAGGTTGGCCTCCTTGCCCTTCATGTCGGAGGTATTCAGTGGACTACCGATATAGCGGGTCTTTGCAGTTTTGCCCTTCGAGAAACTCGGTGGGCACGCGCTCTTTTCCCCAGATCTTTTGCCCTGCCCGCTTGGGGTGCTGAGAAAAGTGTCCGTTTCTGTCAGAAAAGTAACGGTCGATGGCGTCCTTGGCGGCCTCGATGGAAGGGTAGTCGCTGTTATGAATGATTGCTCTGGCCATCCCGCTAAATACCGACTCGATCACATTGAGGAATTGTGCTCCGGCGGGCAGTGGAGCGGTCTTCACGATGGGATAACCATCTCGTGCTGCCTCCTGATTGAGTTTCTCCAAATGAGCGAGCAACTTTTTCGAGATGTGCCACGAGGCTGCATCCCACGATAGATAGATCGTACGACAAGAACGGTACTGAGCACGCAGGAGATCCGCCATTTTGACCATTTCCTCGGTGTTCTTTGCGCGGGAATAGAAATGGTTCACCTGGTTCCTTGATAGCTCAAGCGCGGCGGTGAGGATCATCCACCCTTTCGACTTCTGCAACTGCGGAACCACATATGCTTGGTCGGGGGCGACGCGCTTTAACCCGCCCTTCCTCTTCACTGCGAACGGGCCGTATTCGTCGATTGAGAAAAAGGCTTCGTCTTGGCCGAGTTCAGACAAGATCTTTTTGATGTCCTCCACTTTGGTCCGGTACTCAGGGTCCGCGCTGGTGAGCACGAAGCGAGCCCTGCGCCATTTGTAACCCGCTTCCTTGATGATCTTCCGAATGATGTCAGCACAAAGGGGCTGCCCCTGTTCTCGCAGGATTCTTGTAAGATCGGTCATCTTCCACGTAGTCCGGTTAATGCCGTGTTCCGCTGGTGGCGAGTGCAACAAGGCGAAGACGGCAAGTTTTGTGGAGCTCTTGTCAGATTTCTTGGTGGCGCGCGATTTTCTGGCGAACAGCAGCGCCGTCCCCCCTTCTCGACACAGCATGCAATATTTCCGCGCGGCTAACTTGGAAATTCGAAGGAACCCACCGATTGAGGCATAACTGATACCTTGCAGGCCGGCAAGAACGGCCATCGCCTTGTTCCGGATCGAGAGTCGTTCCCGGGTAACCGAGGCCAGGAGGCACTCCAATTCCGGCAACGGTACTCCGTCCAGTTCCTTGGCAAGCGCGTTAAGTGGTAGCGCTCCTTGTAGCAGGTTCAGCATCCAGTCAAGAGCCGTTTGTCGGCTCTCGTGAACCGAGATGGTTGCCCCGGCGCAATCGACGAAAGTTCTTTCACCAGAGCGATGGTGCGGGCAGAGCGTTACGTTCTTGCAGCGACACCATTCTTTGCAAAGATCGCAGAAGCGGCTGTAGCCGTAGCCGCGCGGCTGCTGCTGCCTGTACTGCTGCCAGAGGAGCTTCAGGGTTAGGTTCTTGTTGGTTTGTAGTTCCTTGTGGATCGCCGTGAAATCCGGCGGCGCATGGACCCGGCGGCGCACGCCGATTCGCTTCCCCAGAAGGACCTCCTGCAGGCCCTCTTCTCCATAGTCCTTCGGGAGCGGCCAAGCGACGTTGGCGGCCTTGGCCAGTTTCAAGTACTTGTGGACCGTGGCTTGGCCGATCCTGCAGCGTTGAGCAACGTGGTGCTGGGTGAGCCCTTTTTCTGACAGCCTCAGGACCTCGCGAATCTTGAGCATGGACAGCCTCGTTTCTGGCACGATGGCGCTCCTGTTCTCGGAGGCATCATGCCGGTTGGCTTCCAGCGCGGCCCATCCCGAGGTTATCACCCTCTGAGGGCAATTGCGTTTCTTGAGAAGACAGGCAACGGATCGACCGCCGCGTCGAACCACTCCAAGATGTGGTCAGAAGAATGGAGCGCGGAGTCACCGCCGAAGAGCTCCAATATGTCGCTACCGTCATGGATCTGCTTTCACAGGAGTGCGCAAAGCGGGCAAGATGACCGGGCCCTGAAGTTACTTCAGCAGTTGGCGTCCGCAGGCTGCTCTTTGCATAATGGTGGTGTGCGCGAGTCCGTCCTTTCGCGGGTCCTTCATGGCGGCGCAGACGCGAACATCCGGTTCGCCGATTTGCAGGCTCTGCTTGTGGATCTCCGCTTCTCCGAACGGATCAAAGGGAGTCACCATATCTTCACTCGGTCGGACGTCGCCGAGATCCTGAATCTCCAGCCGCGCGGCTCATTCGCCAAACCGTATCAGGTCAAGCAAGTGCGCAAGGTCATCGTTCGATATAAGCTGGAAGAGGGGGGTTGAGTGACCAAGTACGAGATCATTCTCTACTGGAGCGATGAGGACGCGGCGTTCATCGCCGAAGTGCCGGAACTGGCAGGCTGCGCCGCCGATGGCACTACCCGGCAGGAAGCCCTGGCAAACGCGGAAATCGTCATCGCGGAGTGGATCGAGACAGCGCGAGAACTTGGCCGGCCCATTCCCGAACCCAAAGGCCGGCTTCTGATCGCATGAGATCGGTGGGCCGGGCATGCCCGGCCCCTACAGGCCGAGCAGGCGCGCGGCGTTGCCGCCGAAGATGGCGGCCCTCTCCGATTCGGAAACATCGAGCCCACGAATGCTTTCCAACATGCGCGGGATGCTGCCGATCTGGTGCGGGTAATCGCTGCCCGCCAGAACGTGCTCCACACCCGCGAACGCGATCCCCAACTGAAGCGCGTGCCGATCGAAGTTGACGGTGTCGTAGTAGAACTGCTTCAAATAGTCGCTGGGCGGCCGCGGTATGTTGGCGCGGCATTCGCTGAACGCGTAAAAGCCCCGGTCCAGCCGCTCCGCCAGGTACGGAATTGCGCCGCCCAGGTGGCAGAGCGCCCACTGGATGCGGGGGAAACGCTCGGGAACGCCGGCGAATACCAGTTTGGCCGCCGCCAGCGTGGTGTCCATCAGGAAGCCCACCAGCGGCATGAGCCAGAAGTCGGTCATGGCCTCCACGCCCACGGGGTGCGTGGGGTGGATATAAAGCACCGCGCCGAGATGGTCGGCCGCTTCATAGATAGGCCAGAACCGCTGGTCGTTCAGACCAACTCCGTTCACGTTGCTGAACAGCATGGCGCCGCGGAAACCCAGATCGCGGCAGGCCCGCTCCAGTTCTTTGACGGATGCCGCCGGATCGTTCAAGGGCAAGGTGGCCAGCGCGGTGAACCGGCCGCGCTTACTTTGGGCCACGGCGGCGAAGGCATCGTTCACCAGGGCGGCGAACCGCACGGCGGTGGCTGGAGCCTCGACGTGCGTGCCCGGTGTGGTCAGCGTGAGCACCTGGATATCGACGCCGTGCTCGGCGAGCACCCGCTCGCGGTAATCGATGTCGCGGTGTCCGGGAACGGCGATGTTGTAGTCGCCGGGATAGTAGATGCGCGGATTCCCGTCGTCGTCGATGGTCACCTCGACGGCGCTCGAGCCGGAGCGCAGCGCCTCCAGGTAGGCCGGCGGGTAGTAGTGATTGTGAAAGTCAATGATGCGCACGATGTCTCCGCACCCGAAGGTGGTAAACTGGCAATCCTAACACGACCAGAGCCAGCCCCGTGGCGGCCTGAAGCGGATCGGCGGCGATTTGAATCACGGCCACCAGGATCGCGGCTCCGATAAACGCCAGCGGAACCAAAGGATAGCCCCAGGCGCGGTAGGGAGGCGAGTAGCCCGGGCGGCGATGCAGGCGCACGAGCCCGATGGCCATGAGCGCAAAGAACAGCCACTCGGTGTAGATCACGCGTGTGAACAGCGCGCGGTAGGTCCCCGTGGCCACCAGCACCGACGACCACAGCGCCTGGACCAGGATGGCGTGGTGCGGCGTGTGGAAACGCGGGTGAATGGCGGCCAGCCAGCGAAAAGCCAGGCCTTCCTGGGCCATGGCGAAGTAGGTCCGCGGCCCCGCCAGAATAACGCCGTTGAGAACCCCGGTGGCCGAGAGAATCACCAGCGCCGAAATGGCGGCGGCGCCTGGAGCGCCCGCCAGCGCGTAAGCGGCGTCGGCGGCCACGCGCGTGGAAGAGATCGCCCGGCGCAGGGGAAGCAGGTACAGATAGGCTGCATTCAGGGCGACATAACACGTGGTGACCACCAGCGACCCAATCAACAGCGCCCGCGGAATGGTTTTCTCCGGGTTGCGCGTTTCCCCCGCGGTGTAGGTAACCATGTGCCAGCCACCGAACGCGAACAGCGCGGCGCCAATTGCCAGCACGAACTCCCGGAAAGAGATCGGGGGTGCTACGGGGAGGGACGCAGCCTGGCGGGCAGGAGAGCCGAATGCGACCACCATCGCCAGCAGCAGAACAATCGCCGCCACTTTGGCCGTGGTCACGATGGTTTGCAGCAGGCTCCCTTGGCGGACTCCCAGATAGTTGACGAACGACAGTACTATGATGCCGCCGATAGCCGCGGCGCGGATTCCGAAATCGTCGAGCGGAATGAAGAACGCGATGTACCGCGCCAAGATGACCGAAGTGGCCGCGATGATCCCCGAATGCGCGCTCCAGAACATGGCCCAGCCCCACAGGAACCCGCACGCCGGCGAGAGAGTCTCCTTGAGAAAGACGTAAACGCCGCCGGTCCGGGGAAATGTCGAGGAGAGTTCCGCGCACACCAGCGAGCCGCATAGCGTCAGGATTCCAGCGGCGATCCACACCGAAAGCACGCCCGGGATACTGGGCACGTGCCAGTTGATTTCCGCGGGCTGAACGAAAATCGAAGCGCCGATGATGATGCCCACCACCATGGCCGTCGCATGCACCAGGCCGATGGGGCGTTCGAGCGTTGGGGGGCTCTCAGGGGGCGTCAAGATGGGTCAGTGTAGCACGAGGGCCAAAAGCGGCTGGGGAATACGACCGTCTCGCCGGCTATACTTCCGCGCCGGACAACTTCAACAATCCCAACTTGAAAACGCTGAGGCTCGGGGACAGATTGGCTTCGACATCAAGGTGAGGCCCAATCAGAGAGGCCCATTTGCACTTCTCCTCTCCAATTCTCGGATACCCTTCTGCTTTGAGCGCAAGCGAGCCGCCCGGGAACAGCGCGTCGGCCAACGTTTCCCACGTTCCGCAGATCGAGTCCTGGCGGTAGGAATGGAGGACGTGCACTTTGGCTTGCGGGAACTCCTTGAGAATTGCACGTCTGTCACCGAGCAGCCACGCTTCCATTTCCTCGATTGCCAATCGAAACAGAGCGCGGGGCTTCGGGTGGCATCGCTTCAGGACTTGGAGCAACTCCTCTTTGAAAGCAACGCAGTCTCGGTCATCGAGGTCGACAACGACAACAACCGCGGAATCCAACCCATGATGGCTCCTGCCGTAGCCAGCGAGTAGCTTGGGTAGCCGGTCCAAAAGGATACGTTTTGAAGGATCGGTTTTGCCCCGGAGATCTCTGGGAATCCTGCCAATCCCCTTGTAGGCGTGCATCCTCCAGGTATGCGAGTCTCCGTTCTTACCGAGGATCTTCGGCAGCAACGAGCCCAGAAGCAGTTCACCAGATGCATCCTCGACCAGGATCTCGAAATGCATCAGGCTGGCCTCGCGTCCAGGTAGTCGCTATACCACAAGCTTCCGAGTGGCAGGCCTTCCTCAACCATGTTCTGAACAGTTGGATCGGCGCTGGCTTGCCTAATCGTCGAAAAGCCGTCTCGACCCTTCTCCAGAACCCACGTCTCGTTGGGCGATAGCGCGTCTACAAAGTATGGCTGGTGAGTGGTTACGAAGATCTGCGGGGCGTTTTTCCTGCCGGTAGCGTGAGATCGAAACTCAGAGGCCAGGGCCTCCAGCAGTTTATGATAGAGGCCATTCTCCGGTTCCTCGATGCAGATAAAGGGCGCGGGATCGGGATCCTCCAGCAGCAACATGTAGGCAAACATTTTCAGCGTGCCATCGGACATCTGCTGCGCGAAGAACGGGTCCTGGAACCCGCGGTCATTGAATCGAAGGAGAAGTCTACCGTCGTCTGTTTTCTTCGTGTCGATCTTCTTGACGCCCGGAATTTTTGATGCGATCTGATTCAGTATCAACTGAAACCGGCCCTTGTG
>PLMF01000229.1:2100-11989 GCA_003142355.1 Bryobacterales bacterium | reverse complement strand
TCATGGTTGGTGTAACTCCATCTTAACGCTTATCGGAAAACGATCTCCGCATCCTTCCTGACTATCGAATGCTTCGCGAATTCCGCGCGTTTGACGGGATAATCGGTGCGGAAGTGCGCGCCGCGGCTCTCCTCGCGCGCCAGGGCGCAGCGGGCAATCAGCAGAACCACCTCGCGCATGTTTTCCGGCGCCGCGCCGGGCGCCAGCCATGCGCAGGCTTCGCGCAAGCCTGTGGCGTCGCGCACGATTCCGCATTTCTCCCAGGCCACGCGCCGGGTCTCGTCCGCCGGGGCTTCACGCCCGCCCTCCGGCGCCCGCATGGGGACGGTCCGGAGGGCCGCCGCACTTTCGCGCATGGCGCGTCCGGCGCGCGCCCCGAATACGACGCCTTCGAGCAACGAATTGCTGGCCAGCCGGTTGGCGCCGTGGACGCCCGTCGAGGCCACCTCGCCCGCCGCGAAGAGGCGCGGGATGGTGGTGCGCCCGTCGAGGCCGGTGCGCACGCCGCCCATGGCGTAGTGGGCCGCGGGGGCCACCGGCACGGGCTGCCTCTCGAAATCCACGCCATACCGCAGGCACGTCTCGTAGATACGCGGAAACCGTCCGCGAACGAATCCGGGCTCGCGGTGCGTCAGGTCGAGATACACATGCGGAGCGCCCGTCCGGGCCATCTCCGCCACAATGGCGCGCGCCACCACGTCGCGCGGCGCCAGTTCCTGAAGCGGGTGATAGCGCGCCATGAACCGGCCGCCATCGGCATTTCGCAGGTACGCCCCTTCGCCGCGCATGGCCTCCGAAAGCAGAAACCGCGGCGCGCCCTCGAGGTGCAGCGCGGTGGGGTGAAACTGCACGAACTCGATATCGGCGATCTCCGCGCCCGCCCGGTACGCCATGGCCACGCCGTCGCCGGTGGCGACGGCGGGGTTGGTGGTATTCAGGAACACGCTCCCCAGGCCGCCGGTGGCCAGCAGGACCGCGCGCGCGCAGATCGCAACGTCGCGCATGGTCCTGGCGTCGTGGAACGACGCGCCGCACACGCCGTCGGCCAGCAGCAAATCGGTGGCGGCCGCAAAGCTGCGAAACGTCACGTTGGGAAGCGAGGCCGCCTTGCGATAGAGAGTGCGCGCGATCTCGCGACCCGTCGAATCGCCGTGCGCATGCAGGACGCGGTTGCGGCTGTGCGCGCCTTCGCGGGTGAATGCCAGCCTGGTTCCTTCGCGGTCGAACTCCGCGCCCCAATCGATGAGCTGGCGGATGGCCGCGGGTCCTTCCTCCACCAGGGTGCGCACGGCGGCGCGGTCGCAGAGGCCGTCTCCGGCGTTGAGCGTGTCGCGCTCGTGCAGTTCCACCCGATCGTCGTCGCTCAAAGCGACGGCGACCCCGCCCTGCGCATATTCGGAGGAGGATTCCCGGAGGCTGTCCTTGGCGACCACCAGCACCTGGCCCGCCTCAGCCAGTTCGATGGCGGCGCGCAACCCGGCCACTCCGGCTCCAATGACGAGAAAGTCCGGACTCATGAAGCTACTGCGATGATAGCAGCGGGTGGCGCCGGCGGCAGAAAAGGGGTCAGACGCATTTTCCTCGGCGGAAAATGCGTCTGACCCCTTTTCTCATGGTACAAATTGCGTATGCCCTCTTTTCGCGTCGAAACGGCCCAACGCTGCTATTCGGCCGTGGTGGAGCGGGGCGTCGTCGGGCAATTGGCGCAATACATCCCTTCCAAGGCCGGCAGGCTGTTCGTGGTCTCCACCGAAGACGTGTGGCGGCACCAGGGCGAGGCGCTCGAGCGCGGCCTGGCGGGCGCGGATTACGAAGTGCTCCATCTGCCCGGCGGCGAAGAGCGGAAGCGGTTCGCGCCGGTGGAACAACTCGCCGAAGAAATGGTGCGCCGCGGGGGTGACCGTTCGAGCCTGGTGGTGGCCTTCGGCGGCGGCATTGTCAGCGACATGGCCGGCTTCCTGGCCGCGATTTTCATGCGCGGCATTCCGGTGATCCACGTTCCCACCACGCTGCTGGCGCAGGTCGACGCCTCGCTCGGGGGCAAGACCGGCGTGAACCTCGTCAGCGGCAAGAACCTCATCGGCAGTTTCCACCAGCCGCTGGCGGTGCTGATCGATCCGGCGGTGTTGGCGACGCTTCCGGAACGCGAATACCGCGCCGGCCTACACGAAATCGTCAAGGCCGGCATCATTCGCGAACCCGATCTGTTCCGCTTTCTCGGCGATCGCAGCCGCGAGGTGCTGGCCCGGCAGCCGCAAGCCGTGGACCGCATCATCGCCGATGCGGTTCGGATGAAGTGCGAAGTGGTCTCCGCCGACGAGCGCGATACCGATCTCCGCCGCATCCTGAATTTCGGCCACACCTTCGGCCACGCTCTCGAAGCCGAAACCGGATACACCCGGTTCCTGCATGGAGAGGCCGTCGCTTTCGGCATGCGCGCCGCCGCCTGCCTGGGCCAACTGACGGGCCACCTTTCCGCCGAAGACTGCGTCGAGATCCTGGAGATGTTGCGGCTCTACGGCCCCATTCCGCCGCTCGACGGCATCGCGGCCGCCAACCTCGGCGCGCGTCTCGTGCACGATAAGAAGACGGTGCAAGGCAAAATCCACTTTGTGGTGCCCGTGCGCATCGGCGAGGTGGCGGTGGTTTCGGGGATCGACGAAACGCTGGTGCTCGAATCCATCCGGTCCGCGCTCTCGTGAAGGGCACGGCGCCCCCGGGCGCGGGCAATGAGCGGGAAGCCGCCGCCTGGGTGCGGGGCATGTTCGCGCGCGTGGCGCGCCGCTACGACCTGGCCAACCACGTGCTGTCTTTCAACATCGACCGGCTCTGGCGCGCCCGCACGGTTCGCCGCGTGCGCCCGATTCTGGAGCGCCCCGGCGCGCGCGTCCTGGACATCTGCTGCGGCACCGGCGACCTGACGCTGGCCCTCGCAAGGGAATGCGGTGCTCCCGTTCTCGGTTCCGACTTCTGCCACCCCATGCTGGTCGCAGCGCGGGGGAAAGGCGCTGCGGGCCTATTCGAGGCCGACGCCCTCCGCCTCCCGCTGCGCGATGCCTCGCTCGATCTGGTGACTGTGGCTTTCGGTTTTCGCAACCTGGCGAACTATGGGGCGGGCCTGGTAGAGATGCGGCGCGTGCTTGGCCCGGCGGGCATGGCCGCCATCCTGGAATTCTCCGAACCGCCCAACGCCATCTTCGCGGCGCTCTACCACTTCTATTCCCGCCGCATCCTGCCGCCGATCGGCGGCGCTCTTTCCGGCTCGCGCGAGGCGTACACGTATCTCCCGGAATCCGTGCGCAAGTTTCCCTCGGCCGAGGAACTGGCGGAAGAGATGCGCCGCGCCGGCTTCGAAGAAGTGCGTTACGAACGCTTCAGCGGCGGCATAGCGACTCTGCACCTGGGAGTCACACCACCACCGCGCCCGCGCGCTTGAGCGCCGCCTCCAGCTCTTCCTTCCCCAACTCCGTGCTGACGAACAGCTCCTGCCGCGCGCCCGCGCTGAGCGCGATCGCCTTCCAGCCGTTTTGCGTCGGCACCGTCACCCGCACCTTCACCTTGCCTCTGGCGTCGCGCACCGGCCGGATCACTCCCGGAATGACGGAGCGGATGACGGGATTCGCCGCCAGCAACTCCTCCAGAATTTCGCGCACGCCATCGATGATGCTGTGCTCGATTTTGAGCCTGTCTCCCGCCGTTCGCAACCGCATCTATTCCCACCCCTCTCCGCCGCGCAGCGGGACGAACCGGCACAACACCGCCACCCGGTAATCGATGCGCCCGTGCTGCTTCGAGACCACGCGCAGCTCCTGGTCGCCGTAATCGCCCACGGGAATCACCAGCCGGCCGGGATCTTTCAGTTGCGCGAGCAGTGCGGCCGGGATTTCGGGCGCGCCCGCCGCCACCGAGATCGCATCGAATGGCGCCGCTTCCGGATAACCCAGGGACCCGTCGCCGCAGACCACGGTCACGTTCGCGTCGCGTCCCGTCCGGTGCAGATTCTCGAGAGCCAGTTGCGCCAGCGCGGGAATGATCTCGACCGACACCACCCGAAAAGCCAGCGCCCCCAGCACCGCGGCGGCATACCCGCTCCCCGCGCCGACTTCCAGCACGGTTTGGGTGCCCGTCAACTCGAGCGATTCCGCCATCAGCGCCGTCATGTACGGCTGTGAAATGGTCTGGCCGTGGCCAATGTGAATCGGTTCGTCCTGGCAGGCCACCAGGCGTGATTCAGCCGGCACAAACTCCTCGCGCGGGATCTCAAGCATGGCTTGGAGAACGCGGTCGTCGTGGATGCCGCGCCGGCGCAGTTGCGCTTCCACCATTCGGCGGCGCTCCGTGGGCCAATCCGGAATCAAGCTTGGTCGCTCCTGACTTTATAGTAGCCCTGATGGTGCGCCAGATTACCGGTCAAAGCGATACCAAAGATTGACGAAGCTTGTTATCTGGGATAAGATAAAAGCTGAAAGACGAGGGGTATCGCCATGAATGTCTCGCTCACGCCCGAGCTGGAACAATTTGTCAGCACAAAGGTCGGCTCCGGTCGCTACAATTCAGCTAGCGAAGTCGTCAGGGAGGCCCTGCGGCTTCTGGAAGAGCACGACCAGGCCCGCGCCAGCCAGTTGGCGGAATTCAATCAAGAGTTGGGGCGGCGGTTGGCTTCGCTGGACCACGGCGAAAAGGTCAATCCGGCCGAGTCTCGCGCAAAGCTCCAGCGGAAATCACAAGAACGCCGGAAGCCAAACCCATGACGGGTTATGTTCTCAGCGTTGATGCCGATCTCGACCTTGATGAGATCTGGGAATACATCGCCGCCGACAACATCGACGCGGCCAACCGCTGGATAGGAACACTGTTTGATGCGTTCGAAGCCCTGGCCCGCGCGTTCGCTCCCAACTTGATAGTAGCTATGATGGTGCAAGGGAGAGTCAATGAACTGAGCCACGGAGAAACATCACGCGCACGAACTCATCGAACGGCTGCCGGATTCACAGATTCTCCTCGATCCTATCGCCCGCGCTGTGGCCGCGGCCCCGCCCGACGATGAACCCGTGACGGAGCAGGACCGCCGCCGCTTACACACCGGCCAGCCCTGGTTTGCGCAACACGGTGGCAAGGGGATCCCGATGGAGGAGGTTCTTGCCGAGTTCGGCCTCAGGCCGGAAGATTTCCCGGTCCGTGCGGGCTTCCGGCGACCAGATGACGGCGATCCGCTCGGGCGCGGCGTCCTCGCTCACCGGCTCAGCCCGAACTCGCGTCGAACTTCTTCGTGCGGGATGCCTTCACCGCGGGCCAGCGAAGCGCGGGCGCGGTCCAGCGCCGCGGCCGTCTCGGGCGTGATCTCTTCCTCTTCCACCGGCGCCAGCGCCAGCGAGCGCGCCAGCGGTTCCACCATCACTTTGAGCAGTCCGACGACGGCGTCGAGCTGGGCGGCGTCGAGCCGATCGAGCAACTGATGTGCCCGTTGTCTGTCCATTGGTTCTTCCCCTGCCTAAAGTATAAGCCCGCTCATTTTCCCCGGCTCAGCCTCACCAGGGCTCGGATAAGGGAGGGCTTCAACTACTCGGCGGGCTCATCGAGTTGCTGGAACAACAGCGCGAAATCGATCTCGCCCACTAAGGGCATCGCGAGCACCGGGCTGGCGGGGCGCCGGATGCCGGCCTGATCCGCTTCGACCAGCGTGCGCTTGTACGGGTCGACGACCCAAACATGCGGAATGCCGGCGGCCAGGTAGTCCCCGATCTTCGCCGACATCTCCGGAATTTCGTCGTCGGGCGACACGATCTCGATGGCCAAATCGGGTCGCGTGAGGATCGGAGTTACTTGATGAGGCAGGGCCTTCACGCAGATATCGGGGACGCGGTAACGCGGCTCCTCGTTCACCCGCACCCTCTGCGCGGTGAACAGGGGCGAAAAGGCGTGCTTCACCGCAACTTTGGTTCCTATGCCGGAACCTATCGAACTTTCAGCGATATGCCTCGCGGCGGTTGCGGACCTGGAGAATGCAAATCGTCTCGCCCTCCAGGTGGAAGCGGACCCGGTAGTCTCCCACGCGGAGGCGGTACTCGGGCGGGTCGATGCCCTGGAGCCTTTTCACGTTGCCTGCGCCGGTATCGGCGAAGCGTTCGACGGCCTGCTTCACCCGCCGGGCGATGCCTTTATCAAGCGCCGCCATATGTTCCAGCGCCGTCTCGGTCCACTCGATCTCTCTCACTCCAGGCCGAGCCTCTGCATAGCTTCGTCGTGCGGAATGCCCTTGCCGCCGCGCCGGGCGAGCCAGTCGCGCGCTCCGGCGGCGGACTGCTTTTCATCGCCGGTCTCCGGTTCATCGTCGATGGGCGCATGGCGCAGAGCGACGGCCACGGGATCGACGAAGCTTTCGAGCAGCCCGACCAGGGCCGAGACCTGCGTCTCCGGCAGACGGTCGATCAACTGGTGAGCCTGCTCGCGCGGTTCAGTCATCGTAAGCCTCTGCCTACAGTATAAGCCCCTATTTCCCCCGGCTCAGGCCGAGCGCGCGGATGCGCTTGTGCAGGTTGGTGCGCTCCATCCCCAGGGCGCGCGCGGCGCCGGAGACGTTCCAGTTGGATTCCTCGAGGGCCCGCAGAACGTGCTCCCGCTCGGCCGATTCGCGGGCTTCCTGGATGGTCGATTTCACGCCCGGCTCGCGCTGCATCCGGATCTCTACCGGGACGGATTCGCGCGCCAGCCGCTCGCCGGGCGTCAGAATCGCCATGCGCTCGACGACGTTGCGCAGCTCGCGCGCGTTCCCCGGCCAGAGGTAGCTCTCCAGCAGCGGGAAGACCGTCTCGTCCAGCCTCTTGGGTTTGAAATTATTGCGCGCGCAGAAATCTTCGAGGAAGTATTCCGCCAACAGGCGAACATCGTGCGGCCGCTCGCGCAGGCCCGGCACGCGGATGGGCACCACGCTCAGCCGGTAGAACAGGTCCTCGCGGAACTTTTCGGCGGTGACCAGGGCTCCCAGGTCGCGGTTGGTGGCGGAAATCACGCGCACGCTCACACGGATGATCTGCTCGCCGCCCACGCGGTGAAACTCGCCCTCTTGCAGCACGCGGAGCAGCTTGGCCTGGGAAGCTCCGTGCAGGTCGCCCACTTCGTCCAGAAAGATGGTGCCGCCGTCGGCCAGCTCGAACTTGCCGCGCCGCGCGGCGGTGGCGCCGGTGAACGATCCCTTCTCGTGCCCGAACAGCTCGGTCTCGATCAGCTCCGTGGGAATGGCCGCGCAATTCACCTTCACGAACGGGCCGGCGACAAACGGGCTGGACTTGTGGATGTGCGCCGCCAGCAGCTCCTTGCCGGTGCCCGATTCCCCGATCAGCAGCACGCGCGCATCGGAGCGCGCCGCCATGGTGGCCTGCTCCACGGCGCGTGCCCACGCCGGGCTCGAGCCGATCATCCTGGGCGCGCCACCCACCATCTCGCGCAGGCGCTCGTTTTCCTGCCGCAGGCTTCCCTGTTCCAGGGCGTTCTTCACGGCCAGCAGCACGCGGTCGCGGCTCAGCGGCTTCTCGAGGAAGTCGAACGCGCCCGCGCGCGTAGCTTCCACTGCGTCGGCGATGGTGCCGTGCCCGGAGATCATGACCGCCGGCGCCGAGGCNNGTGGCGGTTGAACTCCGCCACGCTCCGGCACACGCTCACGGCGTAGCCCTCGCGCTCCAGAATCATGCGCAGCGAGCGGCCGATATTCTCCTCGTCATCCACGATCAGAACGCGTTTGGATGCCATTCGTCGCCACCGGCAGCAGCACGCGGAAACCTGCGCCGCCGAGTTCTCCTTTCACCAGAACAATGTCCCCGCCCGACAGCAGGGCGCTCTTGCGCGCGATAGAAAGTCCCAGCCCCATGCCCCGCTTCTTAAACGAAATGGTGGGTTGGAAGAGCGAGGCGCGCGCCTGCTCGCTCAGCCCCGGTCCCGAATCGTGCACTTCGATGTGGACGCGCCCGTTCTCCGACGACGTCACGCCCAGGATGCGGCCGCCATCGCCGGCGGCCTCGGCGGCGTTCTCGAGCAGGTTGGTGAGAATCCCCTTGATCAAATCCTGGTCCGCCACCACCATGGGGACGGCGCCCGCCAGGCGGCAGTCGTAGGCCACTTCCGGGTGCGCGGCTTTCAGAAACGCCATGCGCTCCTGCAAGAGGGAATTCACGTCCAGGAGCGCGGGCTCGACGGGCGGCTCGGTAGCGAACTCGGAGAACGCGCGGATGCGCCGCTCCAGGGTCTCGATTTCGTCCACCACAATCTGGGTGGCCTGCTGCATGAAGGCGCGGTCGGCTTCGTCGTAGCGGGCCATCATCTCTTCCACCGTGAGACGGATCGGCGTGAGGGAGTTCTTCACCTCGTGCGCCATCTTCCGGGCCAGCGTCTGCCAGCTTGCAAGCTGGCGCAGATAGACCAGCCGCTCGGTGCTCTCCTGCAGCTTTTCCGCCATGTGATTGAAGGCCTGGATGGCGCGCCCGATCTCGTCGTCGCGCCGCGCCTCGACGCGCGCATTCAGGTCCCCCGCCGCCAGCTCCGTGAGGCCCGCGGTCAACTGCTGGATGGGCCGGCTGATGCGATGCGCCAGGTACACCAGCAGCGCCAGCGATACCAGCCAGATGGCTGCCGCCAGCAGAACGTAGACCAGCTTGAACCCGCGGCGCCAATCGTGCTCCTTGGCGTTGTCCACCAGTTTGCGGGCGTCGCGGATCTCGCGGTCGATGGTGGACCGCTGCATTCCACCCAGGCTGGCCGAATAAGACCAGACTTCGCCGCCGTGGCGCACCAGGTAGTCGAGCTGGTCCCCTTGATGGCCGGCGGGCAAAAACTGCTCCGGCTCCTCGCTTTCGGCGAACGCCTTTACCGCCGGGGGCCAGTTGGCGCGCTCCGCGGGCGTGTACTTCCGTGGTTCGAGCGCGCCCGGGCCCAGAGGGCGCCCCGCCTGCTGCTTGAGATCGTCGCGCACATGCTGGTAGAACTCACGGCCGGTAAGCTGCAGGGATTTCGCGACCTTGTCGAGCTGCGTCGTGGAAGAGAATTCCAGGCTGAATTCAAGCAGCGAGGTGGTGATCCAGATGGTGGCGGCGAGCGGCGCCAGGGTGGCGGCGAGGAAGATCAGGATGAGCCTGTTGCGAAGCCGATTCACCCGTTTCGCGCGCCCCGGCCCGCTGCGCGGCGCAAATCCTCGAGGCGCAGCGGACCCACTTCCCGCGTCCAGTTCGGATCGTCCGGCCCCGGCTTCCTGCTGAACAACTCGATCAGGCTTCTGAGGTTGAGGCCCGGCTCGCCGGCCCCGCCCGCGAGGTCTTTCTGGTCCGCCGTCCGCAGATCGAACCGCAGCCAGAAAGACCGGCTGGGCGCCATGCCCAGGGCGCTGATGGCCAGGCCCTCGAGGCACCAGGCTTCGGCCGCGGGGGCCGACAGCAAGTGCGCGGTGGAACGCGGTGTGCTCCCCAACTGGGTCACGGAGAACTTCTCCTCCCACAAATCGTAGCTCACCACGAAGCGTTCCGGCACGCGCCGGAAAACGACGTCGTGGTTCTCGCTGAAGAGCGTGAGCTGGGAAAGGAACACTACCGTGGCCGCGTCTTTCAGCCGTTCGAGAGGCTTTCCGGTGAGGAAGTGCAGGCTGGGAGCCGACACATGAAGATTATCGCCGTCGAACGTGACTTCAATGGGTTGCGCGCCGCGCGCCGGGAATAGAGGAACGGCCAGGCCGGCCAGAAGCCAGCTTCTGCGGCTGATCTCGGATCCCCGCGCGGCTAGCGGCATTAAGGAATAACGCCCATCATGAAGACCGGCTCGACGTGCCCCGAACGCAGCGGAAACGCCACCGCGAGAGTGAACACCGACTCGCGCAGGCCCACTCCGAGCGAATGCCTCGGAACGGCCG
>PLMF01000229.1:0-2079 GCA_003142355.1 Bryobacterales bacterium | reverse complement strand
GGCGCCCGTCCGGTAATCACGCCCCCCGAGAAGGTGTCGCTCAGCACGTGCTTGCCGTGCGTGAGCTGGTAGCGCATGCCCCAGGCATGCGACGTGTAAACGAAGTCGCTGCCCAGAATTCTGGCGGCCGCGCCCAAGCTGTAGCTTGCGTCCAGGTCTTGCTGGTTGTCCGATTCCTCCAAGCGCTGGTGATAGCGCAGAGTAGCAATCAGGGCGTCGGAAGCGTCGGTGTGCGCGGCCGGATACTGTTCTCCAAAGCGCTCGAAACTCGCCCCTACTTCGAGGGTGAGTGGTTTGGCCAGGGCGATGGTCACCGCCGGCTGGAAACTCTGGCGGGTGCGATAGGCATCCGAAGTCTGCTTGGACCCGCCGGCCGCCAGCGCATCCAGCGTGCTGGGGTTCCACTGGTCGTGGAAGCTGTCGAACTGGAACTTCAGGTTCACCCGGTCGGTACCGACGTGCTTGTTCTCGTAGCGCGCCGAGATGCCGGCGTAGCGCTCATCGAGCGAGTCGCCGTCGCTCACCACGCCAAATCGGAAGGAGTTCTGTAGCACGGTGACGCCGACTTCACCGGCCGCGCTCGCCCCCTGTTTCGAGTTGTAGACGAACTTGGTGAGGTTGGCGTCCACGTCGCCCCGATACGGTCTGACTGCGAACTCCACGCGCACGTGCTCGGGGCTGTCGCCGCGCAGGACGTGGTGGCTCACTTCGCGCGCGGCCAACTCCTTTTTCAGGCGTGTGGCCAGGCTGTCCAGCGCCGACAGATTCAGCTTCTGCCCAATCAGGGCGGCCAAGTCCCTGCGCAGGCCGGAGCTCATTTTCTGGTTCTGGTCCCGATCCGACACCAGGTCGGTCTTCCACCCCTTGCCGGCGACGATGACGGTATCCACGGTGTAGCGCGTGTTGACGTTGATGTCGGAGTCCTGCGTTCCGGCGAAGAGCAGGCGGCCAAAAAGCAGACAGCCGAGCCAAGCGTGTTTCATGTGGTCCGTCAATGCACGCCGGATACCGTTGCTAAGGCGTTGAAGGGAAGGGAGATATCTTGCAGGTAGTTGTGACTTCGCTTCACAGGTGTGGATTAGAAAAGGGGCTCTTTCCGCGATGCCAGGGCGGCCGCGGTGGGGCTTACAGAACCTTTGCCAGCTCGTTCGCAAAGGCGCTACGGGGCGTTTGCTCTCTCTGCCGGCCGCTGCGCTTCCGGCGTTCCGGAGGACGCTGCTGCGGGGTGCGAACGGCATTGGGCGCCACGGCCGGCTGCGGCCCTCGCGCGTCTTTCCCTTTCGGGGGCTGTGCGGCGTTGGCCCGCAGCAGCCGGTCTTCCAGAGGGGCGCGATCGAAGCGGCGAATGATGGACTGCATCTCATCGTTGGTCGGCGCTTCGACGAATGCGAAGCCCTTGGATTCCTGGGTTTCGTGGTTGCGGATCACCTTGATTGCGTCGGCCACGAGATCTTCGGCGGCCAGCCACTGCCTGATGTCATCGGCGGTGACCCAAGTGGGAAGATTGCCAAGAAATACGGTAAAGCTCATTCAGTTGATTATTTTNNGGGAGGATTCCGATCTGCCAACTAGATGGTATCAAGTGCCGGACTGGATTGCAAACGGCGGGAAGGGCTGGGGCGCGCGAGGCGCTCAGAGGGACGTCAACGGCGATGCGACGCGCGTTATAGGGCGGGCGTAGTAGTCCGGGTCCGCGAACTTCTCGGCGAAGATCCGGTCCCACCGCGCGTTGTCCAGGCACTGGGGGCATTGGCCGCACCGGCAGCGCCTCTTCCGGTCTCGACTCGCAGGCCGGACGGCATCCCGCGCGCCACGGCGCCGGCAAGCCGGCGTGGAATCCCCGTATGCTTGCATCAATGCACGAATCACCTCAGGGCTGGATAGTTCCATCGTGTTCCTCCCGGATCAGCATCGCCGTTGTGGGCGTCGTCAGCGTGATTGGCACCCCCAGATTCTTATCGGCTATAGCGTTCACGGTTTCTACTCAAACCATAGCCCGCATTTCTCACACCCCAGAGAGCGAGGTTTTCCGTATAGGGGCGAAAACCCGGGGGGCGAAAACCCGGGGACTGACGGATG
>PLMF01000357.1 GCA_003142355.1 Bryobacterales bacterium | reverse complement strand
GTGCCCTCTGGGCCCGGCAGGCAGGAGTGCCTGCGCCACACTATTCCATGGCCGCCAGGACCTGGTTGAGCGGGAGCGTGGCGAACGTCGTGGCGTAGTCGGATATGCCGTAGGGAATGACGAGCTGCCCGCCATGCACGAGGCTGCCGCAGGAGTAAACGACATTGGGCACGTAGCCGTCGCGCTCGCTGATATTGGGCTTGATCAGCGGTTCAGGCAGGCGGCCGATTACCTTTGTCGGGTCGTCGCGGTCGAGCAGGAAAGCGCCGATGCAGTACTTTCGCATGGCCCCCACGCCGTGGCTGATTACGAGCCAGCCGGCATCGGTTTCGATGGGCGAGCCGCAGTTGCCGAGCTGGATGAATTCCCAGGGAAACTTGGGCTCCAGAATGAGCTGCATGNNAGGCCCTTGATTTTGCGGGGGAAGAGCGCCATGCCTTTGTTCTCGACGGCGGGGCCATTCAACGTGATGAATTTGAAACGAAGAAAATCGGACGTTTCGAGGAATTGGGGCAGGATCATCTTGCCGTCGTACGCGGTGTAAGTGGCATAATAAGTTCGCGTGCCGTCTTCCTTTTGGAAGAGGACAAAGCGAGCGTCCTCGATCCCGTTGCTCTGGGAAGGAGTGACGGGGAACAAAACCCGCTCCGACAAATCCGACTCCGGCGCGAACTGTACTTCGTAATTGGACTGGGCGAGCATGAGGGTTTCCCGGGCCACAGTTTTGGTCGTTTCCCGTTCACCCTCCGGGAGCTGGTTTACGGTACGAGCGATGCTGGCGCGCAGTTCCTCCATGGTGAACGGGTCTGGCAAGCCGTTGAGAACCTCCTGGTTGAAGTTGCCCACGCGACGGAGTTCCTGAAGCTTCCTCTCGAACAGGGGTTTTTCAAACGTCGAGTTGGGCACTTGCNNCGATCGAGGAAACGTGCCCCTCGGCCGTGGCGCGTAAGCTCAGAATGAAACGCAATGCGCCGGGCGGCACGTTCGACTGATCCAGATGCGGCACCATCGAGGGATTGAACAAGGCCGCGGCTTCGAGCGAATACTCATGCGTAAAATACCCGCCCAGCAACAACTTCCGTTCTTCGGACAGATTCTGGTGGCCGTTGAGCAGGTAGGGGCTGACCTCATCGAACCGCCGGTGGAGGAATTCATCGATCTTCAGTTGGCGGCCGGCGAACTCGGCCCGAACTCCCTCCAAAAGAACATGGACTTCGTTCTCGGGCAGAGCCATAACGCGGGCGGAGATCTTGATCGAGCGCTGGTCGCTCATGAGACGAAAAGGCCGGGCCAGCACATGCGTGGGGTCCGGGTCCAAGGTGATGGTGCTGCGTCTGACGTCGATCTGTCTCATGGGGCGATCTAGGCTGCCAGACCGGCTCGTTCGACGCGCGCCGCGGTATTTTGTATCACCGCCGCCCGCTGCCGCCGAGCCAACTCGAAGGAGCGCATGTACCGCCCCGCCGTGTTGCTCCACACCATGGTGCGGCCCAGCTTGTAAGCGTTATCGCTCATGGCGTTGCGGCGCACTCCATCGCGCAACAACCCGGTCACCTCGCGCGCAATGGCGCTCGGGTCCGCAAATGGCACCAGTACGCCGCGCTCGCCGCTCAGCAATTCGGCGGCGTGCCAATACGGCGTCGAGACGACGGCTTTGCCCGCGCCAAACGCATAAGCCAATGTTCCCGAGGTAATCTGGGCTTCGTCCAGGTAAGGAGTAATGTAAAGATCCGCCGCTCCAATGAACTCGGTCAGTTCCTTCAGCTCCACAAAGCGGTTATGGAAAACGACGTGGTTCTCGAGTTGGTTCTTTCTGACGAGGGCCTCGAGGCCGAGGCGGTAGGAGTCGCCTCGCGCGCGCAGCTCGTTGGGATGGGTGGCGCCCAGCACGATGTAAACGACGTCGGGGAACTCCGCCACGATATCGGGGAGAGCATTGATCACATGTTCAATCCCTTTGTTGGGCGAGAGCAGCCCGAAGGTCAGCAACACCTTCCTTCCGCCCAGGCCAAACTGCTCCTTGTACCGGTCCGGGGCGACGAATGGCACGTCGGGAATCCCGTGCGGGATGAGATCGATCTTGGCCGGTGGCGCATGGTACACCTCCTGCAAGATGGTTCGTCCCCGTTCCGTCATGACCACCAGCCGGGTCGAGTGGACGATCAATTCCCGCATCACGCGGTGCTGGTCGGCGTTGGGCGTGCGGAGAACGGTGTGGAGCGTGGTGACGACGGGCGCGGCCAAACCGCGCAGCAGGACCAATAAGTGGCTGCCGGCCGGCCCGCCGAAAATTCCGAACTCGTGCTGGACCGAGACGATGTCCACGTCGCTGGAGTTCAGGAAGTCGGCCGCGCAGCGGTACGATTCCGGGTCCTGCTCCTCAATCTCGAAGCGAACGACGTCCGGATACCGGTAGCACCCCTCGATGTCGTTGACCGGCACGGCGAAGCACCGGCTCTGGGGATGCTGCGCCGCCACCGCGCCCAGCAGGTCGGATGTAAACGTGGCAATGCCACATTTGCGCGGCAAGTAGTCGCCGAGAAACGCAATGGTTCGAGTGCTGTAGGCTGTCTTCACAACTTGGACCCACCTTTCTTTTCTTTACCAACCACTGCTCATTTACGCGGCGTTGCCGAGGGCCTCGCCGAGAGATTCGGCTCTCTCCTGCCGGTCCCGATCGGAAGCTTCCTGGCACTGGATGCAAAGCAGCGCCCACGGCAAGGCCGCGAGGCGCCTGGGGCTGATCGCCGATTCGCACTCGGCACAGGTTCCAAAGCTGCCGTCGTGAATCCGTCCCAACGCGGCTTTCACCTGGCGCAGCAGGTGGGACTCACGGTCCACGTTTCGCATCGCCAGCTCTCGTTCCGAAGCATACTGAATCTCGTCCATCTGGTCCGCGCTCTTCTCGATTGCGATGCCGTCGCGCTTTCGCAATTCCCGATCCAACTCGGCCTCCTTCCGCTCGAGGATCTTTTGGACCCCGCCCAGTTCGTTAGATGCAATCTTCATGACAAGTCCCTCTTTCGTGCGTCACACTGCCTACCGTCCTATGCACGGGACGGTCCAGAGCGGAACCCCAGCATTTGGAGGATGAAGCCGTTGAGCCAGCGTGCCGTGGGCACAGATTCACCGGCGCCGAGGTGCAATATCTGCACGACAGTGCGGAATTTGCTGGCGCTTACCCAGCCCGCATTTCTCACACACCGAGACCGAGGGCTTCCGTAAAGGGGCGAAAACCCGGGGGGCGAAAACCCGGGGCGAAAACCCGGGGACTGACGGATGTGTCCGCGCGGCGGTGTAACGACACGGTGTTTGGCGAGGGGGGCGCGCGCCTTGGGACACATTCGTCAGTCCCCAGGTTTTCGCGGACCATTCGGGCGGCGGAGGTGGAACGCTGTGAGAACGCGGTGGTCACGAACGTGCCTTCTTCCATAGCAAGGAGAAAGCTATGTGGCATACCATACGAACCATTCCACGGATGGCAGTTCTCCGGAAACTTGGGCACTCCGCCGCTCTTGGGCTGTTGCTTCTCTTCCCGGTCCCAGCCGTTTATTCATATTCGGTACTCACCCACGAAGCCATCATCGATTCGACGTGGGACAGTGCGATCAAGCCGCTGCTGCTCAAACGATTCCCGGCTGCCACCGCGGACGAGTTGACGCATGCGCACGCATTCGCGTACGGCGGGTGCATTATTCAGGATTTGGGGTATTATCCGTTCGGCAGCAAGTTTTTCAGCGACCTGACGCATTACGTCCGGAGCGGCGATTTCATCGTCAACCTGATCCTCGACTCCCAAGACCTCGATGAGTACGCTTTCGCTCTGGGAGCGTTGTCGCACTACGCCGCCGATAATAATGGCCACTCCATAGCCGTCAACCGGGCCGTTCCGTTGTTCTACCCGCAGCTTGGCCGGAAGTTCGGAAAGGCGGTCACGTATGCCGACGACCCGTTTTCGCACGGCAAGACGGAGTTCGCTTTCGATGTGTTTCAGGCCGCCAAGGGCCGGTACGCCTCTGCTGCATACAAAGAGTTCATCGGATTTGAGGTGGCCAAACCCCTGCTCGAGCGGGCGTTTCTGGATACCTACGGGGTGACACTGGGAAAAGTATTTCTGGACGTCGATCTCACCATCGGGTCGTATCGCCGCGCGGTCGGGTCGGTTCTTCCGGCTCTTACCAGAGTTGCCTGGCAACTCAAGAAACAGGAAATCAGGAAGGACGCTCCCAGCGCTACGCGTAAGACGTTTCTCTACAATCTATCCCGTTCCAGCTACGAAAAGAACTGGGGGGCCACTTATAAGCGGCCGGGGATCCGGTCGAAAATCCTGGCAGCCGTATTCCGCGTGGTACCGAGAGCAGGCCCGTTCCGGCCGCTGTCATTCAAGAGGCTGACACCGGAGATCGAAAAGATGTACATGGCCAGCTTCAATGCGACGATTGAGCGTTATCGCGGACTGCTTTCGGAACAGAATGCGAACCGCCTGAAGCTGCCGAACGAGAATCTGGACGTGGGAACGTTCACGGTGGCGGGGAAGTATACGCTGACGGATGCCGCGTATTCGAAGCTGCTACACAAGCTGCAGGGCCACTACACGGAAATGCCCCAAGTACTGCGCAGCGATATTCTGGCTTTCTACGGCGGTCAGGGCCTTGCGAATTCGACCAAGACGAGCGCCGACGATTCGGCCAGGGTGGTCAAGGAGCTGGATCAACTGCGGGCCGTAGACGTGGACCTGGCACGCAACGGCAGTGTGCGCAACGCCGAGGTGTCTGCCGCAGGGGGAGCCCAGCCTCGCCAATGAGCGATTCAACCTGGAGTTCGAGGCGGGCGAGGCAATCCCGCTGGTTGCTGCTGGCGCCCGTGCTGGCGGCGATTTCCGCGGCCTCCGGTCAGGAGCCGGCCGATGCCGGGGTGCGGGATTCCGAAAATATGGAAGCAGTGATCCCCTCGGCCACGGGGTTCGTCAGGAACATTCTCCAGGATCAGAAAGCCATCTGGACCAGCCCATTCCACATGAAGCGCAAGGACGCCCAGTGGTGGCTAACTTTCGGCGCCATCGTGGGCGTTGCGGTGGCGACGGATCACCGCGGTGCGCAACAACTGCCGAATACGGCGGATCAACGGAGGTTCAGCCGCGACATCTCGCAGGTGGGCGCCGCGTACTCCCTGATTCCCATACTGGGCGGGTTCTATGTGAGCGGAGTTTTGGCGAAGAGTGCGAAGTTGCGCGGCACGGGACTGCTGGGCGGCGAGGCGGTGGCGGATGCATTGATTGTGTCCGAAGTCCTCAAACTGGCAGCCGGCCGGCAGCGGCCCCTGGTAGGGGACGGAGGCGGGCACTTCTTCCACGGAGGCGATTCGTTCCCGTCCGGTCACGCCATCGAGAGCTTTGCCCTGGCGTCGGTAATCGCGCATCGGTGGCGCCACAAGAAAGCGGTCGTAATCGCCGCTTATGGACTCGCTACCTTGGTGAGCGCATCTCGTTTCAGCGGACAAAAGCACTTCGCGTCGGACATCGTGGCGGGAGGAGTCATGGGGTGGTTTATCGGCAGGCACGTGTCCGAAGCGCACTAGGTCCAGGGCAAGCTAAAGCATGCCCCCCCAGGGAACGGCATCGCACCGGGCGCGTCGCCTGGCTGCGCGCGTCGGTATTGGGCGCGAACGATGGGATCGTTTCGACGGCGAGCCTGGTGCTCGGTGTCGCAGCCGCGCATGCGACTCACGGCAACGTGATGGTGGCGGGGGTCGCCGGCCTGGTCGCCGGGGCGATGGCGATGGCGGCGGGTGAATACGTGTCCGTCCACTCACAGGCGGACACCGAAAAGGCCGACCTCAAGCTGGAACGCGCGGAACTGAGGACGGACGACGCGGGCGAGCGCAAGGAACTGGCGGCGATCTACGTCGCTCGGGGCCTCGATCGCACGCTCGCCAAACAGGTTGCCGACCAACTGATGGCGCATGACGCGCTGGGCGCGCATGCCCGCGACGAGCTCGGCATCTCCGCGGCTTTCAGTGCGCGTCCCATTCAAGCGGCGTTGGCGTCGGCCGGCAGCTTCGCGGTCGGAGCGGCCATGCCCCTCCTGGTCACAGCCGTAGCCCCGCGGGCGGGTCTGATCCCCTTGGTGGCTGGAACGTCCCTGGTGTTCCTGGCGCTTCTGGGAGGGTTGGCCGCGCGCGTGGGGGGCGCAAGCGTGAGGGCGGGCGCCATGCGCGTCACGTTCTGGGGCGCTCTGGCCATGGCACTGACCGCGGGCGTCGGGGCATTGTTCGGAACGGCTACGACTTGAAGCTCTCAGCTATCAGCGGTCGGCTTTCAGCCACACCGGCGCGGCCGGTCGCTGAAAGCCGAGAGCTGAAAGCTGAGAGCTGAAAGCTGAAAGGTCGCCTTTCAGGTAAACGTCGATTCTCTGTTCCATCTCAGCCGGAAACCGCGGCGCGGGGCCTACCAGCTTTTTGCCGTACGCGCCGGTCACGATCTCTCGGAACACGGGGAGCGCAACCCTGCCGCCGGTCTCTTGCGTTCCCAGGGAACGGTTGTCGTCAAAGCCGATACGGACGGCCACGGTGACTCCTTCAGGGCCGTAAGTGGACCCCACGAAGAGCGCGTCCCTGAACTCGTTGGTGGTTCCCGTCTTTCCCATAACCGCAAACGGGAGACCGCCGGAGTCCAGTGCATGAGCCGTGCCGCCGGGTATGCGCACGACACCGCGCAGACCTTCCTGAATGAGCGAGAGCGCGCCGGGATCGATATCGACGGGGGACGAGCGGTGTGCGCCATCGGCGATCACCTCGCCCGAATCCAAGACGATCTTCCGGATCACATGCGGCTGGGTGAGGGTGCCCGAGGCGATGGTGCGGTACGCATTGGCGAGTTCCAGCAGGTTCACTTCGGACGATCCCAGGGCCGTGGTGGCGATAGGGTGCAACGGCGTCAGTATCCCCAGATTGTGCGCGGTCTCGAGGACGCTCGAAATGCCGATCTGCCCGGCGATCCAAATGGCGACTGCGTTTCTGGATTCCGCCAGCGCCATGCGGAGGGGGATCATGCCCTTGAATTGACCATCGTAATTCGCGATCCATTTCGTATCCTGGTCTTGGCCCATGGAAATGCCGATGGGTTCGTCGGGCACGGTGGTGTCGAGATTAAATGTGCCTTGCCGAAAAGCCGCGAGATAGACAATGGGTTTCATGGCGGACCCAGGTTGCCGCTGGGACTTGGTCACGCGGTTGAAGTCGCGGTATGCGCTGGAGCGGTCCTGGTAGGACTGGCGGCCGCCCGTCTCGGCGAGGATACTGGCATCGCGGTTTCGCAGCACGACCACCGATCCCTGGATGAGGCCGGCGGCCTTGGGGTGCCGCGTCTCATAGAGCAAGAGCCCGTGCTCCAGCGCCCGGTTCGAAATGTCCTGCACCCGGGCGTCCACCGTGGTGTAGACCTGGATATGCCCCTGCAACAAGTCCTTTTCGGTGAGATCGGCGTGGCCGCCTTTGAGTTCGTCGAGGACATTGTCGACCACCGCGGACGCCCCGGACGTTTTGGCCTCGTGCTGCGCGACCGTCTCGATCGGGCGCCGCCTGGCTCCCCTGGCCTGGTCCGGAGAAATGAAACCGCGCGCCGCCATGAGCGCCAGTATCTGATTCCTGCGCTCGAAGACTCTCCGGGGTTGGCTCGCGTTGGGCGCGTAATAACGAGCCGACTTGGCGATGCCCGCCAGCAGCGCCGCCTTGTCCGCATCATTCGCGGTGAAGGTGGCGAGGGGCCGGCCAAAATAGTATTCCGCTCCTCTGGCCAACCCGTACTGACCGTTTCCCATGTAGATCAGGCTGGCGTACCGGGCCAGAATTTCTTCCTTGGCGCGACGTTTCGAACCGAAACGCGTCTGCATCTCTTTTTCGACCCACAGCGACAGCCGGATCTCCTCCAGCTTGCGGGCCAGCATGTTGACCGTTCGCGCGCCGATCACGCGCGACAGCGCGCGAGCCAGGGTTTGGCTGTGCCGGAGCTGATCGCTGTTTTCTTGAGCCGTCATGGTCTTGAGAAAATAGCCGCGCACGAGCTGTTGGGTGATGGTCGATCCGCCCTGCGGGAAGATGGCGGCGCTATTGGCCGCATCGCGCCGTCCCATGTGCGTGAGGCGCCCCAGCAGATCCAGGATCCTGAGTTTGTACGCTACGCGGACAAAGCCGGAGTAGTCGACGCCGCTATGGGAGAAGAAGTTCTTGTCCTCGGCGGCGAGGATGGCGTCGCGAAGAATGGGCGGGATGTCCGCATACCTGGCGATCTGGCGGTATTCCGTGGCCATCTCCATGAGCGGCCGGCCGTCGACATCGTAGACGTGGCCGATGACCGGAAGCTCAAACCGGCTGAATGCATCCAGATCGGGCAGGTTGGTTCGATCGAAATAGAGGTAATGAATTCCGCCTGCAATCAGAGTGGCCGCAATGATGGCGGTGCCGGCCAGGACGCAAACGCCGCCACGCCGCCAGGGCAGTCTGGCGAGTCGGCTGCGGCCGTCGAGAAAACGCCGGGTAAGGCTCATCGCGCCGCCGGAGGCTCCTGGTCGGTGGGAATACCTACCAGGGAGCGATAGAAGGCAACGGCCCGGTTGATCGAGGAAGAGGCATGTGCCGGTCCCGTGGCCAGCCGGCTGGCGTTCCGTCCGATGCGCGCGATGCTGTAGTAGCGCCAGACGTCGTCCGATTCGCGATCCAGAAAGTAGATCGACTGCATCTCGCCGGGATGAAAGAGTGTCAGCAAGAAATAGCGCATGGTACTGACGTTCTCGACATCGAAGACCAGGCGGTCCGCCGAAACTTCCGTAATGTGCATGCGGTAGCTGGCCGCGCCGGAAAGATTATCCGCCTGTTCAAAGTAGAGCACCTTGCCTTCCCGCATTTCAGCGGGCGCGAAGTCCGGGCGGGGTTGATTGGGCCGCGAGGCGGTGGCGGCGTGGGAATCCACGATCAATGTCTGCCATTGCTTGTGGGTGGTCGACCAGTAACGCATGCCCTCGAGTTCCGATATGGCCCCGACGTGGCGAAGCAAGCCCTCGGCACCCGAGGTATAACGGAATCGCGCGACGGTGGTGATCAACGAGGAAAAGCCCACCTCAGACCAACCGGTGCAGGCGGGTGGTTTCCAGTCGCGGCCGAAGACAGACTCGCTCCAGAACTTTGCGATGGGCGAACTGTCCACACCGGGATAGGGCGGAACGGGTTCCATTCCGCATGGCGGCTGCGGTCCCGATTGCGCATAGCCGTGCGCCTGGCACAACAACATCAACGAGATTACAAATCGAGTCATGGTTGCCGCCCAGGGCTACCGGCGCAGGGCCGGGCCGCAAGGCCTGGTACCGAAACCGTTGATTTGTTCCTCAGCACCCGGGGCCGGGCATGCCCGGCCCCCACCACGGGGCGCCGCACGCTCCACACGGACGGGGAGGAAATCAAGATCGCGGACCTAGCGCCAGCGCCCCTCGACCAGAACGTAGCCGCCGTTTCTGTGAACCCAGTGATGGGCTACCCAGTGGGCACGCGCCCGCGGTGGCTGTTCCCACCTTCCCTGGGTCCACACGTAATGGTTGCCATCCCAATTGTGATAGCCCTGAACCCATACATGGTTGCGGCTTGGCGGATGACCCCGCTTCTCGATCACCATGCGCGGCGGCGCAATGCGAACTACAAACTCGGCGGCCATAGCGCTGAAGGCCAGTGCGCCGGCAAAAACCAATCCGATCACTCGCTTNNAGCCCGCCATAGGGCGGCCACGCGGGTACCGGCAAAAGCTGCATGCAAGTGCATCCCTTCTGCCAGCCATGGTGACGGAGGCCCCGGGAGCCCTCAATGATGCCGGCCGCTTGGGGATCCCACGGTCCTCTGGTACACCTTACTGAACTCGGCGCCCCAAAAGAACAACTGCGCCGAGCAGTATACCCAGAGCAAGACGACAATGGGCGAGCCGGCAACGCTGTACGTCCCGAAGGTGGCATGGGCGAAGTACAACGCCATGGACTGCTTGCCGATCACGAACAGGAAGGCGGCGATCAGGGCTCCGAGGGCCACGTCGCTCCACTTCAATTTGACGTCCGGAACGATCTTGTAGAGGGCCGCAAAGAGCACCGCGACGACCAGATACAAAATCAGAAACCCGGCAACCCACGGAACGGCGATCTTCATGGCCGCCATCCAGGCGTTCAACACCAGAGAGACCAGCAGCAGGAAACCGATGCCCAACACGGTGGCGAACGAATAGAAGCGATCCACGATCAGGTGGATGACGGCGGCGGCATTGGTTCGGTCGGGGGGAGGCGAAACATGCCAGATGGTGTTCAGCGCCTCGTGCAGCTCCACGAAGATGGAAGAGGCGCCAAATATCAAGGTCGCCAGGCCGAGCACAGTCGCCAGCACGCCTGTCCGGGGCTGATAGGCGCCTTGGATGAAGTCCTGAATGGTCCGTGCCACTTCCGGGCCGGCCATGTTTTGGATTTCCGACGCGAGCCGGCCTTGGGCAGCCTCCTCCCCATAAGCCAGGGCGGCCAAAGCGACGGCAATGACAATCACGGGAGCCAGCGACAGCAAGGTATAGAATGCGACGGCCGCGCCGAGGCGCGGAACGTTATCGTCGACCCATTCGATGGATGCCTGCCGGAACACTCGCGGCAGCGTCTGGAGCGGAAGCCAGGAGCGCCTCGAGGCGGGCCGGTTCACGAGCCGGGAGTTGCCGTCTTCTCCTCATCGCGCAGTGCGGCGATCCGGTTCTGGAGGGTACGCAGGCTAATCCCCAATATCTCAGCGGCGCGTTTGCGATTGCCATGCACGTGCTCGAGGGTGAGCTTGATGTAAGCCTCCTCGAGTTTCATGAGCGGCTGGCCAGGCCGAAGCGTGATTGGATCCTCATGGCCCGGCGCCTGCCGGGCATACGGGCCGGGGCTGGCACCGAACGCCGGGGAAGGAAGGTCCGCCAGCCGGATCAAACCCTCGCCGGCCATGATGATGGCTCGCTCCAGCACATTGCGCAGCTCCCGGACATTACCGGGCCAATCGTACCGCTGAAACAGATCCAGCACTTGGGCATCGACCCCGGTAATGCGCGTGCCGTGCTTCTTGTTCAGATTCTGCAGCATGACATCGGCGATCGGCGGGATATCCTCCTTATGCTCGCGCAGCGGCGGAACCACGATCTGGAATACACTCAACCGATAGTAGAGTTCTTCGCGCAAGTGCGTTCCGAGTTCCTGACTGGTGGCGGCAAGGATGCGGGCGTCTACCGCGATTTCGTGCTTGCCGCCCAGCCGCCGCACGCGCAGGTCTTCGATCACGCGCAGCAGCTTGGGTTGCGTGGATTGCGGCATTTCGCCGATTTCGTCGAGCAGCAAAGTGCCCCCGTGAGCCTGTTCAAAGCAGCCGGCCGAACGCTCCATGGCTCCCGTAAACGCGCCCTTCTCGTGGCCGAACAACTCGCTCTCGACCAGAGCCTCGGGTAAGGCGGCTGCATTGATGGCGATGAAAGGGCCATCGCAGCGGGGGCTGCACTTATGGATTTCCCGCGCCACCAATTCCTTCCCGGTGCCGCTCTCTCCACGGATCAATACGGGCGCCGAAGTGGGCGCCACCTGCCGGATGAGCGAGAAGATCTGCTGCATCGCCGGGGAGGTTCCGACCAGGTCCCCGAGTACGCCGCGAAGGCTCAGGTCGCGCTTGAGCTCGTCGGTTCTCTGCAGACTTCTCTTGTAGCGAATGGCGCGTTCCAGGAGGGTCTTAAAGGCGCGCGGTTCCACCGGCTTCTCCAGGAACCAGAAGGCCTTGAGATCGTGAACCGCGGACAGCGCCTTTTCGATGCTGCCGAAGGCGGTGAGCGCGATGGCCGGAGTGAGGTCGCCCCGTTCCTTCAGGTTACGGAGCAGTTCGAAGCCGTCCATTCGCGGCATGACCAGGTCCGAAACGATGACGTCGGCGTTGAAGCCAGCGAGCCGTTCCAGCGCTTCCTGCCCGTCGGCCGCGACCTGGGTGTCGAAGTCGCAATCGGAAAGCATGGCAGCCATGGCGGTGCGCTGACGCTCGTCGTCGTCAACAATGAGGATCCGGCCCGAAATCGCAGGCAATCGGGGCATCGACTCTTATTTTAGCAAGCTGTGGCGGAAACGGGACGGGCGGATCCGTCATTTTCGGCGGAGTACCATGCGTTTGATGTCCGGCCCGAACTCGGATGCCAGGTTGCGGGCCAGATCGAACCCCAGTTGCAGAGAACCCTGGGCGAATCCCAGGGCCACCGTGTTGAGCCGGCCCGGATACCACTGGTTCGAAACGTAGGCCGCTCCGTAAGCGCTGCCGAAGCGCCAAACGGAGAAGGTCTCGGTTCCATGGTCCGTATGCGTGAGAATGATGCCGCGGAACGCATGTCCCGTGCGGTGCCAGAAGCCGCCGCCGGCGGAACGGAAGTAGCGGGGATCCTCGTGCAGGGCCGAATCCAAACCAAAAGCCATAACACCATGGATCCCGGAGCAGGCGGCGGTCGACGCCAGACGCCTGGCGTAGGGCGACCCGCCCTGTCCCCATTCCGTCGGGGTATCGATTTCCTGAAGGAGCCCGGCGTAGGCCAAATCCCCGACGATCGCCAACGGACCAACGGTCTGCTTGATGTGGTAGGTGAGCTTGTCGTGTACGTCCATGGGCTCGAACGACTGGGCCAGTCCTATTACGGGAATCGCGAGGACTATACCGACGACGAGTATCAAACGCATGGATCTAACCCCTTCCTTTGCACCATTGGCCCGCCGGGCGAGACCGCACCGGCTCAATGCGTAAATCTGTAACTGGTTACCTGCCCCCACATTCCGACCGCCTGCAGGACCCAGATTGCGACCGCAACTACGACCACTACGTTCAAAATGGTCTTGATGCTGCCGGCCATGGGGATGAAATTATTGATGAGCCACAACGCGACGCCGACCACGATCAGCGCAATGACGATGTTGACCAAAGGCATTTTTTCTACTCTCCTAATCGTGAAGTAGCAATCCGCTGCCCACTCGCGCGGCGGATTGCGCGGGCTGTGTTAACCAAGAACCCTGCGTCCCTGAATCAGGCGGAATACCAGCACGATCAAACCAACGACCAACAGAACGTGAATCAGCCCGCCGGCGGTGTAGGAGGTGGCCATTCCCAAAGCCCACAGAACCAGCAGAACCAGACAGATTGTCCAAAGCATCGTTTTTCTCCTTCGCGACAAATGGTTGCAAGCGCGGGTCCAAAGCGGCGAAGTTGGGCCAGATGGGGCGCTGGACCGGCTGGCGTAGGCGCAAGGTGCAGAATCTGCACCGAACGCGGCAGTTCGTGCAGGTCACCTGGCCTCGTGGCGCAGGCACTCGCGACTCCCGGGCCCAGAGGGCGCCCCCGACTCATCGGGACGCCCGCCGGAAGTGCGCCAAAGCGCGTCCCGAGGAGTCGNNCAGACTGAGAGTCTGCGCCACACCGGTCAAACCCAGACAGCGTGTAGAATTCAAGGGAGGGACTGCGCATGAGCACACCGGACAAGACGTTGGACCGCTTCTGGGATATGCCCCAGCGGGACCTGCTGACGCTACTCGAAGCAACTCCCGCCGGGCTGACTTCCGCCGAGGCCAAACAGCGGCTGCGTCTGCATGGCCCGAACAGCCTGGTAGGGGAGTCCCGCTTCGCTCCTCTGATGGGTTTTCTGCGATTTTTTGCCAATCCCCTGGTCCTCGTTCTTCTGGCGGCCAGCGCCATATCGATCGTGCTGGGCGATCCGGTCGGCGGCAGCATCATCATCGCCATCGTCCTGCTGAGCGTGGTCGTGAACTTCTACGTGGAGTTTCAGGCTCGGCATGCGGTGGAGGACATTCGCAAGCAGGTGGCTATCACCGCCGCCGTTGTGCGCGACGGCCACGAACAGGAGCTGCCGGTCGCGGAACTGGTCCCCGGGGACATCGTCCGGCTCAATGCCGGGGACCTGGCGCCGGCCGACGGCCGTTTATTGGACAGTAAGGACCTGCACGTGCGCGAGTCCGCGCTCACGGGAGAGTCTTTGNNGCCGGCAACAGCGTTTTCCTGGGGACTGCCGTGCAAACGGGAATCGGCACCGCGGTCATCGTTCGCACCGGCAAGGACACCGCCTTCGGCGCCATCGCCCAACGGCTGGCCATGCGGCCGCCGGAGACCGAATTCGGCCGCGGCATACGCCACTTCGGGTTGATGATCACGCGCGTGATGATGCTGCTGGTGCTCTTCGTCCTGCTGGTGAACCTGGTCTTACATCGTCCGCTGCTGGAATCGTTCTTGTTCTCGGTCGCGCTGGCCGTCGGGATGACGCCGGAGATGATGCCCATGATCATCACCATCTCGCTGGCGCAGGGTGCGCGCCGGATGGCCAAAAAGAAGGTTCTGGTCAAGCAACTGGCGGCGATCGAGGATTTCGGCAGCGTGGAGATTCTCTGCAGCGATAAAACCGGCACCCTGACCGAAGGCGAGATCGCGCTGGACCGGCACGTGGATGTGCAGGGCCGGGACAACGACGAGGTGCTGCGGTTCGTCTACCTGAACAGTTACTTTCAAACCGGTATCAAGAGCCCCCTGGACGACGCCATCCTCAAGCATCAGCGCCCGGCCATTGTGGAGTATGAGAAGGTGGACGAGATCCCTTTCGACTTCAACCGTAAGCGCCTTTCCGTGGTGGTGCGCCGTGGCGGCGAGGATTTCCTCATCACCAAGGGCGAGGCGGAAAGCATGTTTGCCATCTGCGCTACGGTCAGCATCGACGGGGCGGCGCAACCGTTCGACGAAAGCCGGCGCGGGCAGGCGGCGGAGACCCTCAAGAAGTTGAGCGCCGAAGGCTACCGCGCCCTGGGAGTCGCATTCCGGAAGGTGGACAAGCAGGATGCTTACGCGGTGGCGGCCGAGCGGGAGATGACGCTGGCCGGGTTCGCGGC
>PLMF01000024.1 GCA_003142355.1 Bryobacterales bacterium | reverse complement strand
AACATTGATACGACGGAGCCCAACGTATTCTATCGCCTGCTCAAGCCGTAACCGGAAAGCCTTTGGGGGTGGAAGGTCGCAAGGCCTCAGAACCCTTATGGCTATACACAACGGCATTTGTGGATCAGGCTGGCACGTCCGTTCCTGGGGTTGGGGCGACGTGCCGGCCTGGGTCCGGGAAAGTTCATCAGTGATAACGACGAAAACGNNCTGGCCGCGCTGCTGCTGCCCGCGCTAGCCAGGGCAAAGGAGAAGGCGGTCAAGACCCAGTGCCTGAACAACTTGCGTCAAATGGGGATCGCGCTGTTTGTTTACGTGGGAGATTACCGGGACAAGCTGCCTGTGGATGAACCACCCGGAGGCGCAAGCTGGGCCTGGGACTTGCCGACGAGCACCGGCGACGCAATGTTGAGCAGCGGCTGTCAGAAGAAGACGTTTTATTGCCCGAGCATGGCTCCGAGGTTTACCGATGTGCAGAATTTTCAGAAGCCCGGGAATGGCAATAACCTTTGGGATTTCAGCACTACTTACCACGTGGTTGGCTATGTGCTGGCCTTTTCGGGCTCCCTTTCCAAACTCGATAAGACCAACCAGAACACGACGATTCTCCCCGAGCCCATAACGATTGTCGGCCGGACTTCCCCCGCGATCTCCCCGTCCGATCGCGAGTTGCTGGCGGACGTGATCATCAGCACTGGCAGCGCCCTGCCCGGCGCTAGAAATCCGGGAAACAATTATACGAGTGTGGATGGCGGTTTTAAGCAAAACGGCGTGACTTACCCTCACCTCAGCGCGCATTTGAAGGGGGCCGTGCCCTCCGGCGGCTATATCTGTTTCAAGGACGGGCATGTGCAATGGCGTAAGTTCTCGCCCACCGTGGTGCCCCGCACCGGAGCCAACACCCCCTATTTCTGGTGGTAGGGGAACCCTGGCAGCGTATGAACGCCGCTAGAGAAATGCCCAAGAGAGCAGGCATATTTCCCTGCGCCTTTATTACGCTGGCACGATTGTGTGGGCTGAACCGTCCTCGGCCACTGGGTACGTTTATGGCCATGGCAAGTCTGTCGCTGGTGGCGGACGCGCAGGCGTTGACGATCAGCGCCGGTGTTCAAAAGTACGGTTCACTCACGGGCACCACGGTTAACATGAGCGGTCGCTGCGAATTGTGGGTCACCAATTCCAGCACACCGCTTTCCGGTTGCACGATCAATTTGAATTCCGTTGACGCGTGGCTGTTTCTGCCGGGCATCAAACCGTCGGTCGTCGCGTCCACATATCTGGGTCAGGTGCGCGTGAGCGGTGCAGGCGCGGTGGCGGACAGCAACGTGCGCGTCGTGCAATACGGCCAGTCGGGTGCGGTTGTCATTCCGCAGCCAGCGACATTCCAGCCGTTGACGGTTTTCCAGGAGCCGCAATTCGGCGGCGCGTCCACGCCCTACAGCCAATGGACTTATTACGCGGGCGGGGGGATTGGAAGTTTCAGCTCATTCAAATTGAAGCGCGGCTACCAGGTGGTTTTGGCGCAGAGCGCCGACGGCAAACAGCAGCAGTGTCTGGGCCAGCAGCACGAGCTGCAGCCAGGCGGTTTGCGTCAAATACTTCAGCACCAGCAGTCTCGCCCGGCTGAGGGGGCGAGTGACCAGGAAGCTGAGCGTGTCGGCCTGCAACTCATCCCGGATTAACCCGCCGCTGGCCTTGACACATTGCAACGGCAGGATGATGAAAAAATAGAGATCAGTCAGCCAATGATAAAACGGGGCGGTGCGGCCCCAAAACGGCTCGCGTACGTTGTTTTGGCGCCGGAGGACTTCCTGTTTCACCAGGTTCTGAAAGCGCACGAACTGGGCTTCGTCGAGGACTGTTTGCGCGCGAGTCTGAATGCGCTCGTAAGTGGCTTTGATTTGCGCCTTCTGCCGTTTGACGCTGGTTTCCCCCGATTCAGTTTCGGGCTCGCGGCCGGCACCGCCCTGCGCGCGGGCAAACTCCTCCTGGCAGATGGTTAGCAACTGGGATGATTGCTCGGGCCGCAGGGGCAGTTTCGAGCGGGCCAGGCGCGAGCCAAACGCTCCCATCTGGTTCGCAGGGGTTCCCAGCGATCCCTGGCGGCTTCCCCAGCGTTGGGTGGAGGGCGTCGTGAGATAGACGAGGACCGGCAAGGCCAGCAGCATGAGCACGCCCAGCGGAAGACGCTGCCAGGTCAACTGCGGCATCCAGGTAAACAGCCAAATCCCGCGCAGAGCGAGAAGAAAGGAGGGCCGCAGCGTGAGGGACCGCGCGCGCGTCTCTGGAGTGCAGGGCGGTGGCGCGGGGTCTCCAGAATTTCCGTATTCGCTCATGTCGTCACCTTGTCGAAGATGTTTTTCAACGAGCGGCTTTGGCTGCGGATGGCCTGAACCGTCACTTTGCTTTCGAGGAGCAAGCCGGTCCAGCGTTCGTAAAAGGCCGGGGCATCCTTTACCCGGATATGGAGCCAGCCTTCTTCGCCATCCAGATCGAAGCCGAGCAACACCCCCGCATTGAAAAGGTGCCGCGCGAGTGTGTCCGGGGAATCGCACTGGATGGACAACTCCTCGGACCAGTCTTTGAGGTCGCTGCGGATTTCTTTCTGGCTGCCGGAGGCGAGAATGCGGCCCCAGTTCAGGATGAGGATGTCTTTGCAGAGCGATTCCAACTCGGCGAGGATGTGGCTGGAGATGAGGATGCTCACCCCGTTGGCGGCCAATTCCTTCAGGATATGGCCTACCTCCTGCCGGCCCATGGGGTCGAGTCCGTTCATCGGCTCATCGAGCACCAGCAAATCCGGTTCTTGTAACAAACCTTGGGCCAGCTTCACGCGCTGTTTCATCCCCTTGGAATACTGCCCCATGCGCTTGCCCCAATGCTCGCGGGGCAGGGCGACCTTGTCGAGGATGGCCTCACAGCGGCTGTCGGCCACGGCCCCCGCCATTCCGGAGAGGTACGCCAGGCCGCGCAACCAATCGAGCGGGCGCAATTCCTTGGGCACCGCCTCGCGCTCCGGACAATAGCCGATGCGCTGGACGAGCCGCGGGTTGTTCCACGGCGTTTCGCCGAAAACCGTCAGACGCCCGGAACTGGGCTGGAGTTGGCCGGTGACGATCTGGATGAGGGTGCTCTTACCCGCGCCGTTGGGGCCGACCAATCCCGTCAGGCCAGGGCCGATCTCGAAGGTGACATTGTTCAGCCCCATGACCATGCCGTACCACCGGCTCAATTCTTCGGCTTGGACGATTGCGCTCATTCAGGTTTGACACGTTTGCCGACCACCACGGCAGCGAGACCGGTCATTAACAGCAACCCCACCAGCGCTCCCCCAATGGCCGGGGAAGTCAGCGCCGTCATCGTATCGGGCCGGATATTGCTCAACATGGGGCCGAGGATGGGCACGTTGTCCTGGGCGATCTTGAGGTCGTCACCGAGCCGGAATACGGCCAGGGCGATTTGGTCGAGGTTGAAATTGAAACTCAAGTGGCGGAGCCAGGGCTGGGTGTGGGCCGCGATCGGCACCACCACCCCGCCCAGAATCCACCAGGTGTACCACAGGCTGATGGTGGATTTTTCCTTGGTCGAGATGGCCGAGACGCCGAGGACCAGCGCGCTCAGGATGCACATGCTGCTCAGTCCGTAGATTAAGGCGTGGCAGAGGGGGATGCGGGCATGCCAAAAGAAGCGCCAGTCCGGCGCCAGGAGGTTGCCGACAAACCACGCGGTGCAAACCGGCCCCAGCCAGGTCAGGACCAGCAGCCCGAACGCGGCGGCGAATTTTCCCAGCAGATAATCGCCGCGGCTGACGGCCTTGGAGGAATAAATGATGATGGCGTTGCTGGCCAAGTCGCGCGTGATGAACTGCGGCAGGGCCATCCCGAGGACAAAGATGCTCAGGGGCATCAGGAAGACGCCAAAAAAATAGAACAACACGTCTTGCGTCGTGCGCACTGAGACTTCGGGGTGATTCTCAAGCCAGGCGGTGAACATGCGGACAAAGCCCTGGAGTTCCGGGTTCAGGTTGCCGACCCATTGCACGATGATGCTGTCCGCCACCAGGAGTTGGCCCACGAAGAAGAGCAGCGCGATCATGGCCAGTCCGCCGCACCAGCAGAGGACGACCAGGTGTCGTATCCATTTGTTTTGCAGGGCCGCCGTCAGGCCGTTCCAGGCAATGGCCCAGCGCCGGCGCCACAGCCCGAGGTGGACGCCGTCCCAATGCTGGTAGCTGGTATCATGCAGCGGCATGTGAAATCTCCAGGGCTTGGACGAAGGTTTCCTCCAGCGCGTTGGGGCTGGGAATAATTTCGAGCGGCACCAGCTTGAGTTCGTGCAGCACGGTCAACAGGGGGTTCAACGATTCGGCCTGGTGCTCGATCTTAAGGTGGCCGTTGGGGAGCACCTCGCACGGCCAGGAGCGCCGCGCGCAGGCGGCCTGCAAATCCAGGTGCCCCGCGGCCATGACCACCTCCGCGGCGCCCCGTTTGCGCGCCTTCAAATTCTCGAGGGTGTCATGCACCAGCACCCGGCCGCGCGCGATGATGATGATCTGCTCGCAGATCTTATCGACATCCTGCAATAGATGCGACGAGACGACCACAGTAATGCCATAGACTTTCCACAGGCTCTGGACCAGATCGAGGATCTGCGCCTGGCCTTTGGGGTCCAGCCCGTTGGTGGGTTCATCCAGGAAAACGATTTCCGGGTCGTGGACGATGGCCTGCGCCAGCTTGAGCCGCTGCCGCATGCCGGTCGAGTAGGTGTCGGCCTTCCGGTAACGCTCCTGTCCCATGCCGACGAAATCGAGCATCTCATGGGCGCGCTGCCGCGCGGCTTGGAAGGGCAGACCGCACAATTGCGCGCAATAGGTGACATACTCGCAGCCGGCCATGCCGGGGATGTGGCAATCCTGTTCGGGAGTATAGCCGACGCGTTTGCGTATCTCGCGGCCTTCGCGTCCGACCTCGCGCCCGAGCAGTTTGGCGGAGCCTGAAGTGATGGGTTGAAGCTGGAGCAGGCACTTCATGAAGGTGCTCTTGCCGGCGCCGTTGGGGCCCAGCAGCCCGATCGCGCCCGGCGCGACCGTCAGGTTCACTCCATCCAACGCGCGCTGCGGCCCGAAGACTTTCGTCAGGGCTTGCGTTTCAATGACCGGCGCGGTCGGCATCTTCAGGCGGATGTTGGGGACAACCCACAGAGCGGACAAACAAATTCTCGGTGAGATCGCATTTCAAGAATCTGACCGGCGGCTGGGCGAAAGCTCACGCGGGTTACGGATTCCATTAAATTCCACACGCGCAACTTATAGCCGTTGAGCTGCCCCGATGCCAATTACAAGCCTGGGCCGGTTTTGGAGCCGCGCGGTGGGAGGCAAATCGGACTACCGCGCACCCCGAGACAAGCACCGGTGGGGCGGATCACCTGAGCG
>PLMF01000033.1 GCA_003142355.1 Bryobacterales bacterium | reverse complement strand
GACAGCGGCCTGGTGGTGAGCGGCGTGCCCGACGTGGCCGCCGCGCTGGCGCTTACCGCGGCCCAGCAGACTTCCATCGGCTTCGCCTGCAACGGAGTCTACGCCACTTTTAGCAACCCGATTACCACCTGCAATGGCACCGGCACGTCGAAGCTGTTGACGCTGCCCCAGACCGGCACGGAAAACGACGATCACAACCCCGACCGCGTGAAGCCGCGCAATATCTTCAACCTGGGCATCGGCACCGACAATCTGTTCCACACGGAAAAGCGCGAGAAGATCACGGCGTCCTTCGACATCGCCAACATCACCAACAAAGTGGCGCTGTACAACTTCCTGTCGACGTTCAGCGGCACGCACTTCCTGCAACCGCGCACGCTCATCGCGCGCGTCGGCCTGATCTTCTGAGACCCGAATTGGCTCTATCTACCTCCGAGCGCCGGTGGGCAGGAACCGAACCAAGTGCAGAGATAGTGATCGAGCAATAGGTCAGCCGTTCACTGCCGCTGCTGCTTTCGCGTCGATCTTCTTGCGGATCAGGGGAACTTCGCCGATCTCGGGAGCCGCCCCACCATCGACTTCGCCCGGGCCGATCTAGCCGTGTGGTCGCATTCTTGGTCTCAGTGCGCCGGCGATGGCTTCTCCCCGCCCGCGCTCTCGGGCACGTAGACCACGCTCCCGTCCGGCAGTTGATACGCCACACCCAGCCGCACGCCCGGACCGCCCTTCTTCTCCGGCGTCATCTTCTTGACCTTGATTTCGCGGCGATCCTTCTCGATCAGCTCGACTTGTCCCGTTCGCGCATCCTTCTTCATGATCGTGAACTGTGAATTGGGGTCGAGAAACTGCGCCAGGCTGAACGCCTGAATCAACGCCACCATCAGCCCGACCGCGAAAACGATCGAGGCGTCGAACAGATTGGCCACTCCCGACAGCGGATCTTCGCGATGCACCGAGGCCAGGGAATCGAGCGCACGTCTACGCCGTACAAAGGCCTTCATACGGCTCCTCCCCGATCTCCCGCCCACTGGCTCGCAGCGCCCGCAGCACCAGTTCGCACAGGTTCTCCATCTCTTTCAACTCCACGCGCGTCCAGCGTTCCCGCACCAGCGTAATGAAGTAAGACACGCCCGACATCACCAACCCGCATACCACGGCGCCGAAGCCCACCACCAGGTGATTCACCATGCCGGCCATATCGCCCTCCAGCAGCGACCGTAGAGCGGGCCCAAGAGGAATGATTGTGCCGGCCAGTCCAAGCATCGGCCCAATCCGCACAAACAGGCGCGTTCGATCCAGTCGCCCAGCCACGTCGATCTCCTCCTGCTGCAGCACTTCTTCCAGCCACAGGTCGACGTTGGCGCCCGATCCGGTTTCCCTCAGCCGCGCCTCCACCTTCCCCCAGAACCGCCTCAGCGATGGCGAGAGCGCCACATCGTCGAGTGCGCCTTCCACGGTTTCGCTTTGCGCCAGCGCCCGTGCAATGGCAGGAAGGTCCGACCGGGACTCGCGGCGCTTTCGCCAGAACGTGAAGAAGAGACCGCCCAGGTCGATCAAGGTGATGGTCAACAGCGCCAGCAGCGCCACGGCGACCGGCCAAAAGAAGGCGTTCGCCAACTGGTAGAACAGCGAAACGGTCAGTTGATAGAGGTTCGTCATGAGATACCCTTTGTTACGGTTCGCAGCGCTTCCAGCAGGAAGCCCGTCCCTACCAGCAGCACAATGAGCGCGATCGGCAGGAACGTTACCGGTAGCAGCCCGGCGCTCCCGCCAGTGGTGCGGAGGACCTGCTGCGCCATGCGGAAGCCATTCACGTACGGCAGCGGCGGCGAGGACGAGCGGCGAGTTGCGGCGTTTTCCATGTGGGCCGGCGAGAACCGAGGCCGCGACAGACCTTCTTGAACGCCGGCGCGCACGGCCGCTGGCGCGTGAGCAAACGCCGCCGCTTTCCAGCCGGTGGCCTTCGCCATGTTGCGGCCAAATGCCGCCAGTTCCGTGGTCCCCAGGCCCGGTACCAGCGCCGCCTGCTCCGCGATGTACTGATGCAACTTTAGATTCCCGCAGGTATTGGCGGAGCAGGTCGCGCCAATCTTCGCCACCGTCTGCACGTATCTGCGAACCAGCTCGGCCCTCTGCTCCGCCGGGAACTTGTACGATCCCTGCCGGTCCACTTCCAACATGCGAGCCATCATGACCTGCCGCGCGTGCGGGTTCGCCTGCTCGAAGAACTTGTCCATCTCCAGGCCATTCTTGTCGGCGACATATACGTCGTAGCTGTTCTGCCAGAACGTCCCGTCCATGTGCTCGGCGGAGGTGGCCTGCCAGCCGTATAGGTTCTCCATGGTGTTGGCGATGGCGCGCGCTCCGGCGTAGTCCGCCTTCTGCATCTCGCGAATCCACTTGGGGTTCCAGTAGCGCGCGTTCAACTCGGTCGCGATGTAAGTCTGGATGCCGGTCACCCGCTCTTTACCGCGGGTCTTCATGTCATTCACGTAAAAAGCCGGAGCGTTTCCACCATTGGCTGTCTTCGTGGCCGCATTCAGACCGCCGGCGTAATCGTAGAAGTCGTCGTTATCCAGCACGCCGTACACGTTCGTAGTCCGGCTGTGAATGACGGCCTGGTTGCCTTCCAGGTGCGTGGAGAGAGCGCCGGGAACGGCTTCGCCCCACAGGTCGCCCGAGTAGGCGTGGTTCATGTGGTTCAGATACTGGTCCGCCAGGCCCTGCTGGTTGCCCGCGTCCTTGCTCTGCTTCACCATGTTCGAGATACCGGCGCCGTAGTCTCCCGGCGCGGCGGCGAAGGCCCGCGCGCTCGCCACCTTCTCGGCCAGGCCGCCCGCCACGCCGGCCTTCTTCAAGGCTTCCGCAACCTGTCGCGTATGGCGGCTGATGGCGTTCTCTCCATCGGATGCCGCCAGCTTCGAGGCGCGATCCAGCAGCAGCACCTTGTCCGGAAACCCGTCCCGGTAGATGCCGCCCAGCGTGAGCACCACATCCACGCGCGCGCGCCCCAGTTCCTTCTCGGGAATCAGGCGCAGCCCATCCACCACGCCGCGCGCGTTCCATTTCGGTTCCACCCCCATCAAATACAGGGCCTCGGATTCCATGGCGCCCTGGTGCCGGATGGTCTCGCCATACCAGAGCACCATGCTCACCTTCTCCGGTATCTTGCCCTGCTCTTTCGAGAACCGTTCCAGCATGGCGGCGGCCATCTTCTTACCGAGTTCCCAGGCCTCACGCGTTGGCAGCAGGTTGGGGTCGAAGTTATGGAGATTGCGCCCCGTGGGCAGGCCGGCGGGCGTGCGCAGCGGATCGCCCGACATCCCACTGGGCTCGAACCGGCCTCCCAGAATCGTGATCAGGCTCGCCAGTTCCCGTTCCGGCGATTCCCGCAGGTTCCGCAGCCACGTCTCGCCCGATGCCAGCAAGGTTTCCAGCCGGTCCTTCACGGCCGGCGGTATTCCCCCCGGCAATGCGGGCTTCCGCCCTTCGGAGATGGCACTCACCCATGCTTCGATCTCGACCCGCCACTGCCGCTTCTCCGCATCCGTCAAGCTCAGCTTGAGCAGTTCGCCCAACGCCTCCTTCTGAAGAGCCGGGTCGGGCAGGCTGCCCACCGTGTGCATGCCAGCCGGTATGGGCCCTGCTTCCGCCGCCTGCAGGAACGCTTCGACCCGTTCCCGCACCTCCGGCCACTCCGCCTTCCCGAGATCCAGGCCCAGTTGCGTATCCAGCTTCAACCGGCGAATCTCGGCCGTGGCGCTCTGGCGGTATTGGTCCTGGAGCGCGGGCGACACGTCTTCGGTCTGCTGCAGGTTCTCGAAGATCTGCCGCAGCGCCGTGAATTGGTCCTGAGCGCCGGCAGCCACCACCATCGGCGTCAGGTGGCTAATAATGACCGCCGCGCTGCGCCGCCGCGCCGTGGTCGATTCGCCCCCGCCGTCCATGATGTAGTAGTACGCGTCCGGCAGATCGCCCAGGATGGCCTCCGAACTGTCCCATCCCGCCTGCCCCACGTTCTTGCCCGGCAGAAATTCCAGAGTGCCGTGCCGTCCGAAGTGCACCACCGCGTCCGCTTTGAACTCGTTGCGGTACCAGAGATAGGCCGCGACGTACGAGTGCGGCGGCGGGACGCTTGTGTTGTGGGTCATCTCCATGCTGCGTTCAAAGGTGGTGCGTAGAGGCTGCGGCCCCAGGAACATATTGCCCATGCGCACACCGGGCACGACGAAAAACTTCTCGCCGTCGCGCGACGTGATGGTCATCAACTGCGACTTCTCGGGCGGTCCCCAGGCTGCATTCACGAAGTCGCGAAATTGCTTGGGCAGCGCCGCAAACCACTCGCGGTATTTCTTCATCGGAACCAGCACCACGTGGCCTTCTTCCACCAGCGCTTCCAACTCACCGGGAGCCCACACCTCGATATTCCGGCCGCTGATTTCCAGTAGCGCTTCCAGCTCTTTTTCGGTGGGCAGCCGGTCGCCGGTCTGGTATCCGCTTTCGCGCAGCCGCGCCAGCACCGCCAACAGGGTCGGGAAGACGTTTAGGTAGCTGGCGCCGATGTTTCCCTTGCCCGGCGGGTTGTTGAAGTAGATCAGCCCGATGCGCTTTTCCGCGTTCGGCTTCTCTTCGAGCGCCAGCCAGCGCGCGCCGCGGCTGACCGCCATCTCGATTCGTTCCCGTATCGGCCTGGTCACCGGACCGGCCACACCCGCGGCCTTCTCCGTCGTGCCGACGATGATCGGTTCGGTAGCGCCCGCGATCTCCGGTAGCGCCACCTGCGTGGACAAACGCTCGGGCGCGATCCCGAAGGCGGACTTGCTCCACACCTCGTAGGAATCCCGCGATGTCATCAGGTCGATGACGTGCAGTCCGTAGCGTTCCAACGTCTCGCTGTCGGAAGCCTGCGCGAATCCCAGATTGAAGCAGTACAGCAGGCGTAGCGGAGAGCTTCCCGGCTCGCCCAGCAGCGGCACCAGTTCGGGAACCGGCCAGCCGAAAACCGGCACCGCGCCAATCCCGCGTTTTTCGAGCGCGGCGATCAGCGCGTCGATATGTTCCAGATCCCGAACCTTGTAATTCGTCTGATAGAAGAGGATCCCGGCCAGCGGCGCGCCAGCCGGGACAAGCCTCTGAGCACCGTACCACGCGAGGTAATCGTTCAGCGATTCGAAAGGCCTGTCCGCCCGTGGATGGTAGATGCCCTTAACGACATGCTGCTGCGCCGCCGCCACGGCAACCGCCTTTTCGCCACCGCCAAGTTTGTAGCAGTAGCTCAGAAACGCGCTGAGGTTATCGGCTCCGCCGTTGTACCAATACTCGTAAGCGGAGGCGCTCGCTTTGACGTCCGGCTTCACGCCCCAGCGGTGCTCGACGATGTCCGGCGGCTGCGCCACGATCACGGCCCCCGCGCCGGCGGCCTTCCGTGCGGCAGGCGCGAACCGCGCGTACATCGCCGCGTTCATCAGGTAGGCGTAGATGACGCGGGCCGCGGCCACCTTCTCCGGCGGCGTATCGCCGTCGATCACCAGCAACTCGATCAGCCCCTTTCCGTTGAGGCGCTCGAACTCGCCGAGCGCCTCCGGCAGTTGCTGCGGATTGCTGGTGTAGACGGCGACCCGCACGGGATCGGCGGCGCGTCCCGTTCCGAGCGCGATCAGCGTCAATAGCGCAAATTGTGTCCAGCGTTTCACTAGGCTTACGGCTTATGCGGGTGCTCGTGTGGTTCCAGTTCCTCCGGTTCGTGGGAATGACCGTGCGGGCCGTGTTCCTCCTCATGCTCGTGCTCGTGTTCATGAGCATCGCCCGCATGGGAATGCTCGTGCCCATGCTCGTGCTCATGTTCGTGTTCGTGGACGTGGTCGTGCTCGTGAGTGTGTGCAGACTCGTCGTGCGGGTGCTCGTGTGTATGAGTATGAGCGTGTTCGTGCTCATGCTCGTGGCGATGATCGTGCTTACCTTCCATTGGATTCCTCCCTCTTCAAGACGTCAAACGAAAACCGGCTCACAGCCGGAATCGCAAACCGAGCGACACAACGCGCCCCGGAGCGAGATAGTACTCGTGATATTGCCGGTCCAAAACGTTTTGCGCGCTGACGAAAACGGTCGCGTACTTCTCGAACTGGTAGCTCACGGTCGCGTCCACCAGAAAGAAGGCATCGTAGGCGCCGTACACGCCCTTCAAGGTGTCGGTGTTGAGATCGTTGCTGTAGATCTTTCCGAAATACTGCCCGTTGAAGGAGCCGCTCCAGCTGCGGCGTTCGGCCATGATCGAGAACGAGCTGATATTCCGCGGCACGAACGGTACGCGCCGGCCATTATCGCCTGGCACATACTGATTCTGGACGATGCGGGCGTCGGTGATGGTGTAGGTTTGGCGCAGGAGCAGCCAGGAGGTCACACGCTCGCGCAGCCCTAGTTCGGCGCCGCGCGTCCGCCCTTGGCCGGCGTTGAAGTACTTCTGGCTGGCCCCGGTCGGGTCGTCCGCGAGGTCCGTCGAGCGATACACCAGGTTGTGGATTCGGTTCTCATAGTAAGCCGCATCCACGTCCAGGACGCGCCCGATGGATTTGCGAAGGCCCACTTCCCAGCTCTTCAGCCGCTCCGGCTCGAGCAGGGGATTCGACAGATAGCTGGTCCCCGTGCTGGATCTCCAGCTCCGATACAACTCATACACCGTGGGATTCCGGAACGCCGTGCCGGCGCTTCCGCGCAGGGACCAGCCGGCGCCCAGATCGTACGCCGCCGCCAGTTTGCCCGAGAGCGAAGCGGTGGTCCGCTCCGGGTAGTTAATGGGAGCGGCATTGAGAGCCGGGATGCTCAACCCATCGCGACCCTTCCAGTAGTCCAGGCGGCCGCCCGCCGTAACGTGTAGCCGATGAGTGAGAGAACGCCGGTACTCCAGATACTCGGCCTGCGTGAGGGCCTTGCCCCTGCCATAGGTCGCCATGCTGATGTGGCTGTCGCGAATCGCCCAGTTGGAGAGGTTGTACTCCGTGATGGTACTTTGATCGTGGCGAGCTTCGGCTCCGACTACCAGCTCCTGCCCCGGAGAGATGCTCCAGTTCCACTGCGCATCCCCATGCCACGTGCGATTCGGGCGCTCGGCCGTCTGGCCGGGTCCGCTGGCCGCCAGGGCGGTGCTACCCGGCGTCAGGTAGTAATCGTACGGAACGTCCTGCACGCCGCCGGACAGACGAATATATTGCGCCGGCGAAAAGGAATGAAACACTTGCGCGTTGGCAATTTGCGAAGCTCCCTCGCCGGGACCGGAAAGAAACCCGCCGGGCGTCAGCGAGAAGCGGCGCAGCGTGCCGTCGTTGAAGAAGAACGTGCCGCTTTGCGTGGGTTGCCCGCTGGCATCGAGGATGAGCGATTTCGCAGCGTCGTAACCGTAGCCGTAACGGCGAAAGATGTACTGCAACGAAGCCGTCGTTTTGGGCGAGAACGTGTAATCGATCTTGCCTCGAAAAACGTGCTGGTTGAACCAGTTGTTGCCCTGCTGGCCCACCACGTAGTGCGATCCGCCGGTCGTGGTCGGCATGAACACCGGCGAGGGTATAAGCGATCCGGTGGCCGAACTCACCGCTGTCGCGCTGGCGAAGACGTCGTTGGTGGAGTATCCGCCATATTGCTGCCTCTGGTAGCTGGCGGCCACTCCCAGCTTCTTCCAGAAGCGCTCGCTGTACCGCATGGTATACTCGGCCGCGTTGTACGTTCCGTACTGCCCCTCCACTTCGATCTGGCGTCGATCCACCGGCCGGGTAAGAATATTGACCACGCCGCCCATGGCGTCTCCGCCGTACAGAGAAGAAAACGGCCCGCGCGCGACTTCCACGCGATCCACCTCCGTGACGGGCAAGGTGGCCCAGAAGACTCCACCGGTATAAGCGTCGTTCAAGGGCTGGCCATCGAGCAGAATCAGGACGCGCGTCTGGTTCGAACCGCGAGCGTCGAAACCGCGCATGCCGACGCCAGTCAGCGTATCCTGCGATCCTTTTGAGCGTAACGAATACAGCCCCTCGATCAACCCCAAGCCCTGATCCAGGGTTCGGGTATCCCGCATCTCCAACTCGGTGTGGGTCAGGATGCTGGTAGACACCGGCGATTCCTTCAATTCCGTTGGTGTCCTGGTGCCCGTGACCACGATCGTGGTCTTGATATGAAACGGGTCCGAGGCGTCCTGCTGCACGCCATCGTTGGGCGGCTGAGTCTGCGCAAAGAGCCCGCCCGCGAGAACCGTCATGAGAACAAGTTTGGGTAGGAGCATGATCGAAGGCACACTGTACCACAGTTCGTGCTACGAATGTCACTATCGTATGCACACATATTGCCGCCCAGGGTGCGGCAAAATGACGCGCCTTCGAGAAGCAGGGTGCATGGTACACTGCTTTCCAAGGGATGCTGGGGACAAGAGACAACCTCCGCTTGGTTCGCGCCGTTATAGCTGTAAGCCTGGCTCTGCTCCTATCGTTTGCTTCCCTGGCGCCGCTTGCGGCCAGCTCATTTAGCTCATCGGCCTCGTGCTGTTGCCGGGGCCGCGCGAAATGCTGCTGCCGTAAGGCAAACGCGAAGGCGCCGGCCGGCCCGGCATTTTCGAGCAGACCTTGCGGCAGCGATTGCGGCCGAGTGACGCTGGGCAGTGTCAGCACGGGTGGATTCGTACAGCCATCGTCCCGGTCCTCAGAGCCACCCATTGAGGCTCTGGCTAATGCGCGCGCCGCCGAGTTCTCTCCGGCGGCGAACCTCCGGCACCACGCCCTGCGGCAACGGCCTCCTCCGCCCCCTTCCCCGTTAGCGTAACTATTTCTTGCATTTTCTTGGAGATTGAGGGGGGGGAAAGACTGTGAGTTCACGATTCTTAACGACATTTACGTTTCTGGCTCTGGGCGCAATCACCGCCGCCGCGCAGGAGTCCATTCAATATGGGAGTATCGGCGGGCGTGTCGCGGACGCGACGGGAGCCGTGATTCAAAACGCCAAAGTCAGCGCCCGTCAGGTCGATACCAATATCATTAGTGCTCTGCTTACGGACAAGGAGGGCAGATTTCGTTTTCCCTACCTGAGGGTCGGGGAGTACGAAATCAGGATTCAACGGGTGGGTTTCGCGGAAACCGGGCGTTTGGTGACCGTCGGCTTGGGGTCCGCCTATGAACTTCCGATCATGCTCGCGGTCGCTTCGCCGGAGACCAACGTCACCGTCAGCAGCGAGACGGAGCTGCTGGAGACGGCACGCACGCAGGTTGCAGGCACGGTCTCGCAAAGCGAGGTGAGGTCCCTGCCGCTCAATGGACGCAACCTGCTCGACCTGGCTCTGCTGATCCCCGGAGTGTCTCCCACCAACACCGCGTCCAGCCAGCTCTTCGCCGAGACCTCGGCGGTCCCCGGCCAGGGGATTTCCGTAGGAAGCCAGCGGAACTTCTCCAACAGCTTCATCGTCGACAGTCTTTCGAATAATGACGATGCAGCCGGTCTGACAGGGGCGTTCTATGGTCTCGATGTAGTGAACGAGTTTCAGGTGGTCACGTCGGGCGGCCAGGCCGAATTCGGCCGCGCATTGGGCGGATACATCAACGTGGTGACCAAGAGCGGCACCAATGCGCTGCACGGGGACCTATATGGCTATTTTCGCAACCAGCGATTCAATGCCGCTAACGCGCTGGCCCACATTGCGCTCCCCATCACGCAGGCGCAGTACGGAGCGAGCCTGGGCGGCCCCATCGTTCACGACCGCACATTTTACTTCGCGAACTTCGAGCAGCGGGAATTGAACCAGTCCGGCCTCACGACCATCTCACCGGCAAATGTGGCTGCCATCAACGTGAGGCTTGGCGCTATCGGTTACCCGGGTCCGCTGATTTCCACCGGCATCTATTCCAATCCGGTTCACCATAGTAATTTGTTCGCCAAGGTCGATCATCGATTCAGCGAGAAGGACCAATTCAGCGTGCGATACAGTCTCTACCACGTCACCGCCTTGAACTCGCGCGGCGCGGGTGGGCTCAGCGCTCCAACGGCGTCCGCCAACCTCGACGACACCGACCAGACCGTGGCCATCAGCAACATTGCCACCCTATCGCCGCATTTGGTCAACGAAAGCCGGGGCCAGTTCACAAAAAGCGATCTGAAGGCCCCGCCTTCCGACCCGATCGGCCCAGCCGTCAGCATCTCCGGCGCGGCTTCTTTCGGCACGCTCTCCGGATCGCCCACCGGGCGGTTGAATAAGCTCGGAGAATTTGTAGACAACCTTTCCTACCAGGCGGGGGCACATGCGGTTCGCGTGGGAATGGACCTTCTCTACAACGACGACACCATCACTTACCCCCGATCGATTCGCGGCAGCTATGCGTTTTCCTCGCTGGCGAACTTTTTGACGGGAGTCTACAACAGCTCGGGTTTCACGCAGACGTTTGCCAACACCGTGGTCGCGCAGACCAATCCCAATATCGGTTTCTACGCGCAGGATGAATGGAAGGTCAGCCGGCGGCTGACTTTGAACCTGGGCCTCCGCTACGATCTGCAGTTTCTGCGCTCAATCGTCACGGATACCAACAACATTTCGCCGCGCGGCGGTTTCGCGTGGACCCCGTTCGCATCGCGGAAGACCGTAATTCGCGGCAGCTATGGGCTCTTCTACGACCGTGTCGCCCTTCGGGCGCTCGCCAACGCCCTGCTTTCGGCGGGCAACACGACCAACGTCGGCGCTCTGAGCCAGATCAGCATCAGTCTATCGCCGACGCAGACGGGCGCGCCCGTGTTTCCGAACATCCTCAGCAGCCTGACGCTGCCGCCGGGAGTCCTGTTCAACTTCAGCACCATGGACCCGCACATGCAAAGCGCCTACTCGGAGCAGGGTAACTTCGAAATCGAACAACAGCTTGGTGCGCACGGCACTCTGAGCGTCGGCTATCAACACGTGCGCGGGCTGCATCTCATCGTTTCCGTCAATCAGAACGTGCCCACGTGCACCGCCTCCGGAAGCAACAACGGATGCCGGCCGAATCCGGCTTTCGGCAACGATAGCCAGTATTCTTCGCTGGCCGACTCCCACTACGATGGTCTGCACGTTTCTTTTGTCGAGAGGCCCGTGAAATGGGGCAGCTACCGCGTTTCCTACACCTATTCGAAGGCGCTCGATAATGTCGGCGAGTTCTTCTTCAGCGCCCCCATTAACAACTACAACATCTGGCAGGACTACGGCCGCTCCGACGACGATCAGCGGCACCGTTTGGTTTTCGACGGCACAATTCATTCGCCGGCCGGCAAGGCGAGCAGCAACTGGGAGCACCTCAGCCACGGCTTTCAACTGACCGCTATGGTCCAGTATTATTCGGCCTTGCCGTTCAACATCACGACCGGGGCCAACACCATTCAGGGCACCGCCGCCCGGCCCACCATCAACGGGGCCTTCATCAACCGCAACGCCGGATCGGGGTTCGATTCATTGAGTGTAGGCGCCCGGCTGAGCCGCAGCTTCCAAATCACGGAACGACTGCGGCTGGAGGGCCTGGCCGAAGAGTTCAACCTCACCAATCACGTCAACGGCGTGACCTTGAACGGCGTGTTCGGCACCGGCGCATTCCCCTCGAATCCATCGTCCAGCTTCGGCCAGGCGACCGCGGTCAACGATCCGCGATCGATGCAACTGGCGCTGCGGCTGCACTTCTGAGAAGGGAGTCATGATCCCATTCCTTTTCGCCGCGATGTTCGCCGTGCAACTTGGCCCCATGGGACCGGATGCGCCGGCGCGGGAGCCGCAGATGGCCGCCAACTCGTCGATGGTGGCGCTCACGTTCGGCGCGGGCAAGGCGATCTACTTCAGCGCGTCCCACGATAGCGGCAAAACCTTCTCGACGCCCGTCAAAGTCGCCGAGGCGGGCGTCGTTCCGCTGAGCCGTCATCGCGGCCCGCGCATCGCACTTTCCGGAAACACCATCGTCATCACCGCGGTGGCCGGCAAGATCCCGGACGGAGGCCCTCACGCCCACGGCCTGCCCTCCGATGGCGACCTGTTTGTGTGGCGCTCGAAAGACAGCGGGAAAACCTGGTCCGCAGGGAAGACGATCAACGACGTCCCCGGCTCCGCCACCGAAGGTCTGCACGCGCTCGCCTCCGATGGGAAGCATACACTCTTCGCCGCGTGGCTCGACAAGCGCGGCGCCAAAGGCACGAAGCTGTACGCAGCCCGCTCGATGGACGACGGCGCCACATGGTCGAAGAACATCGAGGTCTATCAATCGCCCGGCGGCAGCATCTGCGAATGCTGCCACCCCTCGGTGGCGATCGACGCTTCCGGCCGGCTCCTGGTGATGTGGCGCAATTCGCTGGGCGGCGCGCGCGATATGTACCTGTCGGCTTCGCGCGATGGTGTGACCTTCCCGGCTCCGGAGAAACTCGGAAACGGCACCTGGCGGATCGACGCCTGCCCGATGGACGGAGGCGGCCTAGCTGTATCGCCCACGAAGACGCTGACCGCGTGGCGGCGTGGCGGGAACATCTTCCTGGCCGAGCCCGGCCAACCAGAATGGCAGGTGGGCACGGGCAAAGATGTGGCGCTTGCGCTCAGCGGGAACCGGGCTTACGCGTTGTGGTCCAACGGCACGAAGTTGGAATCCTGGAATGACGGCAAGGTTGATATGCTCTCCAACGCCGGTGCGTTCCCCTCCGTGTGCAACCTGCCGGCCGGCGGCGCGCTGGCGGCGTGGGAAGAGAACGGCGCCATCCAGATTCACCGGCTGCCATAGCATCACAAAAGCTATTCGGAAACCCGCCTCACGACTAGACGTGATCTGTCCACTTGTGTCATCGGTTCGATCGCCGGATTATGATATGCTGATATCCGGTTTCTGCCAATTGCGGCGGAGACCACGGGAGGGTTCATGAATAGACGGCAAGTACTGAGCGGCGTTGGTTTTCTTGCGGCCGCTGCTACCACGGCAGAGCAGGCCCGGTCTCAGAGTGCAGCCGGGGTTCCCAACACAGCGCTGGTCGCCACTGCCAGCGCCTGTGTCAGCAAGGGGCAGTTGTGCCTGAGCCATTGCCTCGATATGCTCGCGACCGGCGACAAGTCGATGAGTGCATGCTCGAAGACCGCACGCGAAATGCTGACGGTTTGCGGCGCGATGCTCTCTCTCGCTGCACAGGGCGCTCCTTCTCTTCCCAAGTTTGCAACTGTTTGTCTCGACGTTTGCAAACGCTGTGAAGCCGAATGCCGCAAACACGTGCAGCATACGCCCTGCAAGGATTGCGCGGCAGCTTGCGCAGCATGCCAGGTTGAGTGCAAGAAGATCGCCGCGTGATCCCCGTTTGGCGCCCCGCCACTCCGGCGGCGCCGCTTACAAGATCTTGATGGCGGTCACCTTCAACGTGTCGCCGGATTGTTCCCCGGTGACCCGCACTTTAATGTTGTCCTTCTTCCGGGTAGCCTTGAGCGCCTGCTCCGCTTTCTGGTTGCCAGCCGGGTCGAAGGTCAGGAACTTGCCGTCGGCCGTGAACACGCCGTAACCGGCTTCGACGCAGTCGGACATCAGAGCGCACTCGCGCGTGTGGCCCTGCGCGGCCTTCTGGTCTTTATCGGCCACGATCTTGGTAGCGCACATGCGGTCCAGCAGGATTCCCTGCACCTCGGCGGCGTACGCCAAAAACCCGAACGCAGCCACCAATCCCACGATTACGAATAAACGAACCAGCGTTTTCATGCTTTTCTCCTCTTTTGGGTGCGATTTCCCTACCTGTCTGCCTTCTCCGCGCAAAAGCGAACTACGCGCATGGGCTCCCGCGCGAAATCCGGAGTCGCGATCGGCTCCTCATAGAACACGGTGCGGAGGGATTGGAAAAGGTGAGGCAATTCTCCCGATCCACAGATGGAGCCTCCAATGCGGTGATCTTTTGTCGCGTCCACGTGAAAGGCTTCGACGACGAGAATGCCGCCGGGATTCAAGGCGCGCTGAATACTCTCGGATGGAAAACCGCAGCCGGCATACGAGAGGACGATCAAATCCCAGCGATTCTCGCCGAAGTCGAAATCCTCGATCCGCTTGACCTCGGTCTTGATTTTCACTCCAAGCCGAGCGGCATTCTCATTGGCGATCGCCACGGCGTCATCCGCGATATCGAATCCGGCGGCGTCCCAGCCCTGCTGCGCCAGCCAGATGGTGTTCCGTCCCTGTCTCATCGCGACGTCCAGCGCACGCCCGGGTTTTCGGCCTTTCACCATCTCCACAAGAAAACCGTTTGGCTGCGCATTGAATGTGGGATGCTCCGCGGTGAAGTACTGATTCCAGTGTTCCGCCTCCAACCGGTTCCCCTGTTGGCGGATAACTTCTACCTGGCGGGCAATCTCCGCCTCGCTGTGTCCGTTTTCCTTCAGATAGGCGCGATATCTTTCGACCAGGTTGGGATCGCGCACTTGGTCGCCGATCCCCGAGGAGCCGCGCGCAGCGATCGGTTGAGCGGCGATCCAGAGTCGAAAGCGCTCGAACGCCTGTTGGTTCGCAGGCAGAGCGGAAATCCGCTTTTCAACCTCTTCACGCGTCTGCGCGTTTGCAGAGAAAAGAGCGAGCATAATCAAACAACCAATTCCGTGGAAGGCCAGCAGGGCCGCGATAACCCCAATAGCGTTCGCGTAGTGTTTCACAGCAACTCCCCCCTAAGAATGTGCCAGCTTCGTCTATCTGACGCAGCACGATGGCACCGGGCTTCGCGAAGTGCCTGCGACCATTTGTCGCACCTGGCCCGCGTCAATTTACCACATCGACTAACTCCGCCAAATGGCTGAAGATCCAAATTGAGGAGAGCAACGATGGAATCGCACGGAAGCGTCGCGAAGGCGGAAAATCGAGCGGAGCACAACGGGATTCGCGGCCGGCTGACCGGCAAACAGCAGGCGGCGATTCGGCTGGCAGCAGTGATCGGCGACGAGCTTCGGAAAAGTCATCCGGAAATCGCGGAGGAGTATCGGAGCGGGCTGACCGCTTCGGAGTTGGTGATCAGGCACGGATTCGATCATCGGTATGGAGTGAGCCGGCGGACGGCGGTCGCCGCAGTCAGGGCTGCGATCCGCGGCTACTCCGGCAACTGCTATGAGCCCTACCAGGGACTGATCGAGGACAGATCCGAACGAGAGAACCTGGCGCTCGCTCACAACCGGCGGACGGGGATAGAAGAGTACCAACGGAAACGCGGGATTCACGGACTGACTCGCGAACAGAAAGCCGAGGCGTGCCGCAAAGGCGGCCTGATTCGCGGCCCGCTGAGCTACCGGCTTCGGATCGGCTGCCACGCGCTGCCACCGGAGGTGGTTCGTGAGCAGTGCAGGAGGATTGCATCGCTCGGCGGCAAGGCGGGCGGCGTGGCTTCCGTGGTGGCCAAGGGCATGGTCCCATACGGCCCTGCGACGCCCGGACGGGTCGGGGAGATCGAGTTCGCGTTCCGGTTGGCGGCGGACCCGCTCTACCGGGGCCCGGTTCGCGCAAATTTCGGAAAGATCGCCGAAAAAGTGAACGAGGTGTTCCACGTCGGCATTCCGCACTATACGCGAATTACCCTGAAAGTTGCGCTGCAGCGTCACCGCAGACACCAACTGTCACACGCCGGATCGCCCGCCGACCCCGAAATGTCGTTCACGGACAGCCTGGCGCGCGACCCCGCCTATCAGTTCCTCGCGCGCATCAAAGGCGAGGAAATCGCCCGCGAGGTGAATGCTGAATACCACGGTGGCAGGCCGGTCAGAAATCCAGTCAGTATTCGCGCCGCCATTCAGCGCTATCGCCGTCAGAAGGCGGGCCCCGGTGTGGCTCCGGAGGCCGAGCGCCATTTCTCCGCCGCCGGTTTGGCTGCGGCCTAAGGCCGAGCTTTGGCGCCACGCTTCATACCGTCACCATAAGTGCGACATTTTGCCGCATGGACGAATTGGATACATTAGGGTACGATTGCCTTTTGGGTTACTCAGGGGGGGGGATCCTATCATGCGAATTCGTGAACTTATGATCATGGCGATCAGCCTCATTGCGCTTTTCGCCTGGAACGCTGCCGCCGCGGAAGGGCCGGCGGCGGGACGTATCGCGGGGGTCGTGGAAGACTCCTCCGGCGCCGTCGTCCCGGGAGGTGCGGTTACCATCAAGAATCTCGATTCGGGGCTGGCGCAGTCGAAGCTCACCGATCAACAGGGACGATATGTTTTCGAGGCGGTCCCTGCCGGGCGCTATGAAGTTTCGGCGAGTTACTCTGGCTTTGAAACCGCTGTGCGCAGTGACGTTCCCGTGGCGGAGAACCGGGAGTCCTCGGTGACATTCCTGCTGCGCGTCGGCAAGAGCACGACCGTCGTGCGGGTGACGGAGCCGGCGCTGACCGCGGGTCCCGAGACCATCGTCCCGGCAAGGGCCAGAACCAGCGATACGGCATCCCTGCTTGCCGGCATTCCCGGCGTAAGCCTTTACGGCAACGGCGGTGTCTCCAGCTTGCCTGTGATTCACGGCATGGAGGATGACCGGTTGCGGATCCTGTTGGACGGCATGGATTTGATTTCCGCCTGTGCCAACCACATGAATCCGCCACTTTCCTACATAGATCCGTCCAACGTCGGCGGCATCAAGGTGTTTGCCGGTATCACACCGGCGAGCGTGGGCGGCGACAGTATCGGCGGCACAATCTCAGTCGACTCGCCTGAGCCTGAATTTGGCACCACTGGACAGGCGCCTTTGCTGAGGGGCCAGGCAGGAACATTCTTCCGCAGCAATGGAAGCGGGAAAGGCGCAACTCTTGGGTTTATGATCGCGGGCAAGAATTTGGCCATGACCTACAACGGCTCCTTCTCAAGCTCCGGCGACTACCACTCGGCGAAGGACTTCAAGGCCGCGGGGCTGGCTGCAGTTGGTCAAGGCTGGTTGGGCGGGAACGAAGTCGGGTCCTCCAGATATGCATCGCAAAATCATGCGCTTGGTTTTGCGTGGCGCCATGACAACCATCTGGTTGAATTCAAGCTCAATTTCCAGAACATTCCCTACCAGGGTTTCCCGAACCAGCGCATGGATATGACGCTCAACGATAACGCCCATGCCAATCTTCACTATCTCGGGCAGCACCATTGGGGCGTTTTGGAAGCGCGCGTCTATGGCGATTTTACGCGCCACAAAATGGATTTCGCCAGGGACAAGCAGTTCTTCTACGGCAGCGCGGCAACCATCCTGGCGCCCGGCATGCCGATGGACACGAAAGGGCTAAACCTTGGCGGGCTGGTTAAGGCGGACATCCTGCTTTCCGGTCGTAACACGCTTAGGGTGGGTTTCGAGGCTCAGCGCTACCGTTTGCACGACTGGTGGCCGCCGTCCCCATCCGTCCTGCCGCCTGGTTATGCTACCGGGGGAATGGCGCCGGATACATTCATCAATATCAATAATGGCCAGCGGGATCGTATCGGTGTCTTTGCCGAATGGGAAGCGCGCTGGAATCCGAAGTGGGTTAGCTTACTGGGGGCTCGTAGCGATACGGTGATGACGGACACGGGAACGGTACAGGGCTACAACAGCGGCATGATGTACAATGGCATGCCTTTATACCCCGCTACCACCTTCAATGCAAGCAACCGCCAACGCACGGACAACAACTTCGATATGACGGCACTGAGCCGGTATACACCGGGAGGATCGCTGGACTTCGAGGCAGGTTACGCCAGAAAGACGCATTCGCCGAACCTCTACGAGCGTTACGCCTGGTCGACAAACACGATGGCAATGGAGATGGTGAACTTCGCCGGCGATGGCAATTACTATATTGGGAACCTCGGCCTGAAGCCGGAAGTGGCCAATACCTTCAGCGCGACCGCCAACTGGCATGATGCCGCCAAGGAAAGAACGGGAATCGCAATTACGCCGTACGTCACCTACGTTCAGGATTACATCAATGTCCGCCGCTGCCCCACTACCGTCTGCGGCACTTCCGCAGCCGTCGTTGCCAGCACGATGGCCACGAAGGGATTTGTCTATCTCCAATTTGTGAATCAATCCACCAAGTTATATGGCGTCGACGTTTCCGCCCACTCGGTACTGGCGAAAACAAGCGGTTCCGGCAGCTTCACGGCGACCGGCTTATTGAACCTTGGCAGAGGCGTAAACCGGGCAACCGGCGACAATCTCTACAACATGATGCCGGTGAACGCGAGGCTGGCCGTGATTCATAGTCTGGGCAAGTGGATCAACACTATTGAAGAGCAATTGGTAGGCGCCAAGACACACGTATCGCAAGTTCGCGACGAACTCAAAACCGGCGGCTACGGTTTGCTGAATCTGCGCACCAGCTATGAATTGAAGAAGGTCCGTTTCGATGTCGGACTGGAAAATGTTCTGAACAAGTTCTATGCCTCGCCATTGGGCGGAGCCTATGTCGGTCAGGGTCCAACCATGTCGAATTCGACGATTCCCTGGGGCGTTCCCATTCCCGGCATGGGACGCTCGTTTAATGTCGGCCTGACATGGAAGTTTCTGGCCGAATAGTCCGCTGGCCGCGAGACACGCCCTATTTGAAATCCGCCCCAACATTTGGAATTGCCGCGCATACAGAATCCGCTCGACACTCTGAGCCGGTCGACTTGTCGACTTTTCGCCGGGAACTGGAGGGCCTCGACGGATACGGTACGCGGGTCGCTGGTCAATGAGTGCTTTGAGTTTTCTGCTGAAATAGGAATATGAAACTATCCGCGAGAAACCAATTGCCTGGCACCGTTGAGGAGGTCCACTTGGGTGAGATCATGGCTCGCATCGTAGTGAAGGTTGGCGAGCACGTCATGGAGAGCGTGATCACCCGGCAAAGCGCCGAGGAACTCGGTCTAAAGCAGGGCGATTCCGTGCAAGTGGTCGTCAAGTCCACCGAAGTGATGATTCAGAAATAGCCGTCCTGCGGTTCAGTTCGATTGCCGGATACTGAGCGCCGTCACCTGCCGAACCCACCTTGCGGCCCGCTTCTCACCCGGCACCACCAACTGAAAGGGGCCGTCTTTGTCCGAGAGCGGCTTGCCATCCCGCTTCGTCACCACGTATACGGCCTTGTCCATGAACGTCGAGTCCAGTTCCGCCCAGGCGAAAACGGCCCGGTAGCCGTCCTTGGCTTCCACCGTCAGGTAATACGACGCTCCCGTACTGTGGAACTTCTCGCCCAACGGCAGATCCACCTTGGCAAGCACGTCCGTCAGCAGGACGCCCTCAAACGTGGCTGGAGTTCCGTGATCCGTGGCCTTCACGATCTGTTGCGGCAGATTCGAGAGATCCGCAACGGAAAGCGTGACACTCTTGCCGCCGATGCCTTGAACAACCAGCGCCGTCTGGCCCTGACACACCGCAATTGAAATGAAGAGGCCAAATACTCCAATCGGCTTGATGAATGTCATACTCACGATTCTCGACTGTCCCGAACATCGTTGGCAAGGGGCTGGCCAGATAGGGTCCCGGTAGATGCCCGACCATCAGCTCTTGCCTCGCGCCTGAACCTCATGTAGCCGGCGCAGTCCCAATGCAACACGTGCGACTTTCCACCAGCAGTCTCGCCTGGCGCTCAGTCGGCGTCGGTTACTACGTAGCCCACACGTTGTTCCGGTTTCGGGGGTGCTGGGCTGAAACACTGCATGGACCGGATTCTGACAGCGCCGGGAATCGCCGCGAGTTGGCTCTCAACCACGCGCCGAAGATCGTCGGGCGAACCGACGGCACGGGCGTTCAGCAGAAGTTCATGCTTCGCGACCGGAGAGGCATCCAGGTTCCCCTGCACGGACCGCTCGCCGCCGTTGCTCACGATCGAAGCCTTGACCCAGCCCGTGGGAGACTCGTCCATCACCTTCAAATGCGCGATGATGAAGCCCGTTTCCGTCAGCGCCGCATCAAGCCCTTCCAGCAGCGGACCGACGACCGACGCGGGCGGCGCCCCGGTCTCCAGTTTCACCGTAGCGCTGCAGTTCAGCCAAGCCAGCGCGGCCTCTGCCCGCGCGTAACGCTCGTAGTCGATCTCGAGGATCTTCCCGCCCGGACGGAACCGACCGCCGAGAACCTCGTCGAGCCAGGCCGCAACCCCCTCCCCGGTGTGCGAACTAAGGAACCGCGCTGAGCCGCCGGGCAGCGACGGGAATTCCGAGAAGCGATCGGCCTTGCTGAAGCACACCAGGTCCGCCTCTTCGATCTGTTTGTAAAACAGAAAAGCCAGTTCGGGGTCCATGCCGGGGTCCATCCACTTCTTTGCACGCTCGGGATCGACCAGAACCGTGTACGGCGCGACGCGGAAGCGCGCGGCGTGCTCCAACTTGAGCGGCTGCAGCACCGTTGCGGAGATGTCTGTGCAACTGCCGACGGCTTCGGCGAAGATGATCTCCGGCATATGGACGCGCAGTCCCTCGGCCGCATGGACCAGGTCGGAGAGGCGGCAGCAGAAGCAGCCCCCGGCCACCTGTCCCGCTTGGATCCCATTCGCCTCGACGAACCGCGTATCCACGAGTTCGGCACCCTGGTCGTTGAGAAGCGCCGCCGGCTTCACGCCGCGCGCTTGCAGCAGCCGCGCGGCCGAGACGATCAAGGAAGTCTTCCCGGCACCCAGGAAGCCGCCGATGGGAACGATGGTGGGGCGAAAGCCCCGGTCCTGCGGTCTCCTCACACGGTGACTCATATCGCCCTCCCGAAGGGAGGTACCATACTACCGGACCATTTCAATCGACCGCTTGGGTCGGGTTATTCCCCACGCGGGCTAGCGCCGTGCGGGTCCAGTTCCGTAAGGGGACGATCCCAGTGCACCAGCGTGAGCCGCCAGCGTTCCTGCTCCTCCTTGCGGAGTTTCTCCTGGTCGGGGAACAACTTCTGTTCAATACCGCGCCCTTGAGTCCGCGCCGCCGCGTCTTTGTAATAAATCAGGACGCGCAGGTCCCAGCGTTCCGACTCGCCGACATGTCCGCCGCCTCGCTGCACGATGTACTTGGTGACGAGACCCTCTTTCTTTTCCTCGTCCAGAATCGCAATCTGATACTTCTTGAAGATCGCATAGAAGTCGTCAAAATAGCCCCACTTGACCTGGTAGACCCATTCGACGATGGGGGGCGCTTCGGCCGCCTGTCGGGACGCGGCATTCTGCGCGAAAGCCGGCCGGACGCCGCCGATGCCGGCGATCGCAGCCCAAACGGCCAGAGATGCGAACAGGCGCTTGGATATAACATGGCTTGTCATTTCTTTCTCTCCTTTAGTTGAGTCGCTAACACTTCTCTCAGACTTAGACCTAAAAACTAACCCGCACACCGAGCTGGATCAGCCTCGAATTGTTGGCTTGGGCCGTAATCTTTCCGAAGTTCGGGCTGGTGAACGAAGTGTTCGGATAGCTGAAGTACGGCGTGTTGGCCGCATTCAGAGCTTCGGCGCGAAACTGCGCCGTCAGCCGCTCGCGAATCGAGAACGTTTTGAACGCCGACACGTCCCAGTTGGACAAACCGGGACCGCGGACGTTGAGGAACGGCGAAGTATTGCCAAAGGTGAATTGCGGAGCTTGCGAGAACGCTGCAGGGTTGAGCCAGCCGTTAATGCGATCGGCGGTGGATCCGGATGTCGCCGAAGAACCGCCTGTCGCGTTGGGCCGCTGTAAGCTGGCGCCGATCACGCTATTGTTATTCGGCTGCGTCACCCCCAGCGGAAATCCCGTTTGCAGGATGCCGAACGCGTTCGCGGACCATCCTCCCGCCACCAGGTCGAGTATACGGCTGCTATTCAGGAAGGGCTTCCCTTTTCCGAACGGCAGCGCATACGTGATTGCCGTAGTGAACCGGTTCGGCGCATCTTGCGTGGCCAGTCCGAACTCGGCGGCCTTGTCGTAGGCGTTCTGGGCGCCGGATAGGGAGGTGATCTGGGCGGCGCCCGCTGTGCTTACGCCGAGAACGTTGGTCTCGGTGCGCGACCATGTGTAGGATGCCAGTGCAGTCAGCCCGTTCGCGAGGCGCCGTTCCGCCCGGAAATACGCGGCATAGTAAAACGCGTAACCCGTATCCGAATTGGCGATCGTCACCGACGTGTACTGCGGAAAGGGCAGCAGCAGTTGGGCTTGGGTAACGGTCGCCGTCCCCACTGTGCCCACGCCACCGTTGTTATAGAACGGATTGGCGACTTTTTGCGTGAGCGCCGAACCCAGCGGGAGATGCGACGGGTTGATCTGGTCGATATTCAGGCCGGTCTCGTTCAGATGGAGCGAATGGGAGCCTAGGCCGCCCACGGTGACGACGAATCCGGCGCGGGTCTGCCTTTGCACTTCGAACGAATATTCCTGAACATAGCCCGCGGATTGCGAGGTGGGCGAAAACACGGTGATCGCCTGGCCGATTCCCGAGAGGCCCCCCAGCGTATTCCCCGTCGGCTGCAACAGCCCGGTTGGATAGGGATTGGAGAGCGAAGCGGCCGGGGTGAAGTTCCCGTTGGTGGAAGTTATGATGGACGTGGTCTGCGAATACCCGCTGGCGTTCTGAAAACTGAAGAACCCCGGCGCCCAGTAGATTCCGTATCCGCCGCGAACCACAGTCTTACCGTCGGGCGAGTACGCGAAGCCGATGCGCGGCGCGGGCTTGACGGCGAGAGCATCGCCGGTTTCCACCGGATTGCCGTTCACTCCGGCATATTCCACTTGGCCTGGAACCTGCAAACCCGCAACGTTTTGTTGCAGCGGATTGGCGCCCGTGGGGTTAAACCCGACGATCAACTTGTTATTCGATTCTCGAATACCGGACTCGTGCTCGAACCGGATTCCGAGATTCAGAGTCAATTTGGGCGTAATGCGGAAATCGTCCTGCACGAAGCCGCCGTAGTAGCGCACGAAGTCGTTGAAGTTGGCAACCACGTTCATGCTGCCGCTGGTGGGATAGCCGAGGAGCATGGTTGCGAGGTCGGAGCCGGTTCCAACGGTCGAGATTTGCGGCGTCGCGCGGGTGAAAACATCGGAAAAACCGAAGCTGGTCGGGCCAACGGCGGGCGTGCCGGCGTCATGCAGGGTGCGGAAGTCGAAGCCGGCCTTGAGGCTGTGCCGGCCGTGATACCTGGAGATCGTCGTGTTCGCCGATCGCGAATAGAAGACGTCGCGGGTGGTCGTGCCGCCCCCGAAGTTCGCGAGTGTTCCCATGGTGACCGCGGGAAATGCCGTATTCGGAGTGGCGGTCGCCAGCGACTGCGGCAGACCCAGCGAGGCCAGGTTGAATCCCGCGCTCGACGTGGGAAAGCTGGTGGTGAAGAAACGGTTGAATCCCCAGCGGGCCGTGAGCACCGTGGTGGGATTCAGCGTCGCCGTGGCATTGGCTTGCGTGGCATCGATCCGCCTATACAGCAGGCTCTGCCCGGGCGACGCCACGTTGCCGAAGGTTGGAGGGGAGTTTGTCTCTCCGGTCTTCTGGTGAACGTAAGACGCCGAGGCGCGAAGCCAGGAGGCGAACTGCTGGTCGCCTTTGAATGTGTATTGGTCGCCACGATTCGGATAACCCCCCGTGACATTGAAATTGGTCGCTCCGTAGTAGGCCGTGGGCGCGTTGGGGAGGGGGTAGTAAGACGCCAGTTTCAGCCCGGCCGGATTCAACTGGCCTTGCGGGATGATGTTTCCCGCAAATGGCGTTCGCGCCCCCGTGGAACTGGTGCTGATCGGGTCGTAGATGATCTGCTTGGCCCCGCTCGGGCTGAGACTCTGGGAGAAATCTCCCACCCGCTCGCGCGCCGTCGGTACGGCAAGCGCGGTGTTGCCTCCGTCCTCCTGCCGGTACGCCTCGGTGGCCACGAAGAAGAATGTACGGTTGTGCCCATCGTAGAGCTTGGGGACGACGACCGGTCCGCCCAGCGAACCGCCCCAATCGCGGAACGGCTGATTCGCAACCGGCAGACCGGCTTGATTCGAGAAGAAATTGTTGGCCAGCCAGTCCGTCTGGCGAACATGGCCCACGCCGCTGCCATGCAGATTGTTCGAACCGGATCGCAGCAGCGAGTTAAACGTTCCGCCCCCGGTGCGAGATGCTTCGGCGTCATACGTGCTTGCCTGGAGCTTCACCTCCTGGACGGATTCGGGCGAGGGAACAAACACAGCGCGATTGTTCGAATCGGTGATCGAGATACCGTCTACCAGAACGTTATTGGTTCGCACCGGGCCGCCGGCGATCGAAACCTGGGAATTGGCGTTCTGGTCCTGCATGCGGCCCATCTTCGGGTTGTTGACAAACACCACCGTTTGCGCCAGTTTGGCGACAAAGAATGGGTTCCGCCCGAGGATGGGCAGGTCCGTGATCTTCTGGCTCTCGATGACTTGCCCGGTGGATGCGTCGGAGGTCTCGAGCGGCGGCGCCTCCCCGGTAACGTTGACCTGCTCGGTGACTTGGCCTAGTTCGAGCGTGAGATCCACTGTGACGGCGGCTTGCGTCGAGATCACGACGCCCTTGCGCTCCATGCTCTTAAAACCGGTGGCCACGGCGCTCACGGTGTACGTGGCGGGGGTGACCGCCGTGAACACGTACTCGCCTTGATCGTTAGTGGCCGTCGTGCGGATCGCCGACTTGGCTTCGTCGGCGATGGCGATCTTAGCCCCCAGCGTGGCAGCCCCGCTTGGATCCGTGACGCGGCCCCGCAAAGAGCCCTGAAAGGTCTGCGCAAATGCCGAACCGGAAATGAGAAGGACGTAGACAAACCGTTTCATATGATTACCTTTCAGTGCCGCGAATTCGCCGGAAACGGGCTCGCTGAAAGCGGAGACACCGGTCGCGACTGATTCGCGGCACTCTCCCTTACTGCAAAACTGTCTTAGGAACCACTCAAGAATAACTTCACATTTGGCTGCTTGGCCCCGTAGCGCAGGCACTCTTGCCTGCCGCGTCCCGACTCATCGGGACGCTTGCCCGGGCGTGCTTTAAAGCGCGTCCCGAGGAGTCGGGACGCGGCAGACTGAGAGTCTGCGCCACGTCGGTGGCTGGGGAGTTATTCTTGAGTGGTCCCTTAGTTGATAAAAGCCAGGGAATGCCTGGCGCCACAGGAGGAAGACCGGAGGCAACAACAGCGGGGCAATCCGGAACCGCGTACCAGCCGGGCGCTCATGACTTCACCTGCGCCGCATCGCGGGGGAACGGGTTGTACGGAAACAGGACCGCGTGGTATTGGTCTTTGAGTGCCGTGTGCAGGTGGAGGAGCGCGCTGCCCACGCCGGCGGCGCCCTGCATGTAGCCGGTCTGGGCGGTGACGATCCACGGTTGAATACGAAACTCGGATTGGTACCACCGGTAGCCTTTGTCGTCGCCGAAAGCACGGCTGACCACATTGTCCAGCGCCCGCCGGGCAAAGTCCAGATACTGCTGTTTCCCCGTCGCCTGGTGCAGGCTCAGGAAGAACTCGGCGATTCCGGCCGCTCCGCAGCACTGGCTGATGTTATTCCAGAAACCAGGTAAGTGGCCGGGCTTGACCGAGTACTCGACGCGCAGCGGAATCTGCGGATACGAGTCGTTCTGCTGCTCGGGAATGCCGCTTTTCAGGATTGCGCCCGCCGCGCGTTCGGTGATATCGAGCCAGCTTTTGTCCCTGGTGTTTCGATAGAGCTCGTAGAACAGCCGGACCGATCCGGCCGGTCCGTTGCACTGGCCCAGGTAAAAGAGGTCCTGGCCATTGGGTGCGCCATGGTGGAGCAGGAAGGTGTCGCGGTCGGCGCGCGCAATGCTCTTGAGATGAGCGGCGCCCGAGAGTGCGGCATCGAGGAACTCCTGCTCCCGCGTCTCCGAGTATAGTTGCGCCAGCACGGTGGCCACACCCGCCGTGCCATGCGAGAAGTTGGGCGTTGCGGACCAGTAGAGGTTGCCTCCGGTATCCTTCCGCGCAATCTCGCGCAGATGCTTGCCGGCGTTCCGCGCCAACTGGCGCCAGTCGTCCCGGTCGAACGTGCGGGCGGCGTAGAGGAGATACGAGATCACCCCGGCATCCCCACCGCTGATGTCGAACGCCGGCCCCCACGTCACTCCGGCGCCAGCCGTTTGCGCGCGCTTCGCTAGCACGCCGGTCGCCGATATTGCCGCGTCACGGTATCGGGAGTCTCCCGTCGATTTCCACGTCTCCAGAATGGCGTAGGATGCCCCGGCAAGCCCCTCGCGGTTGAACCCGCTACCCTGGATGCCGGCAGCGCGGCCGATCACGTAATCGGCGGCTCGTTGGGCGTCCTCGCTGTAAGACGTGTCTTTGGCGGCGCGCGCCAGCTCGATGAAGAAAATCAAGGTGCCGGCGTTGCCCTTATAGATGTCTGGCCCCACGGTTTCCGGTTTACCGGGCTCGGAGGGCCAGGCAATTCCAACAGGCTGTTGGATGGCATTCGCCCGAATCCAGGCTGCCGCCTGTCGAGCGGGTTCCAGGTAATCGGTGGCCGCGGTCGGGCCGCTCCCTCCGCGGCCCGATGCAGCCGCCAGAGCCGGCCGGTATTGAGCGATTGCTCCGCCGGCCGCCATACTCTGCACGAATCTGCGCCTGCTTGTTTGCATGTTCATGGGTTCTCCCCGAATCCAGGCGGCTAACGCGCCGCGCTCTGATTTTGCGAAACCAAGGGCTCTGCCTTTTCCGCCAGCAGGCGCTCGATCTCGGTAGTGAATTCCTCCTTCAGGAGCGTATTCAACTCTCCCGTAGCGGGGCCCGCGAAGCCGACGTGAACCCTGCGAATCCGGCCGCTGCGGTCCTGAAAGAACGTCGTCGGCCAGGAGTTGAGATTGACCGCCTGGGGTAGCTTGGCATTCACCTGGTCCTGCGTGCCCCCAAGCAATACCGGATACTCGATTCCATACTGCTTCACGTAGGCGTGCAAACGGGTGGGGTCCTTCAGTTGCTCCTCCTCCTCGAAATTCAGCGCTACGATTTCGAGCCCCGCTTTGTGGTACTTGCGATAGAGTTCCGCCAGGTAAGGCGATTCGTCGTGGCAGTTCGGGCACCAGCTTCCCGTGACGTTCACCAGAACCACTTTGCCCTGAAAGCGTGCGTCGCCATCGGAGACAACCTGTCCGTTGAGGTCCGGGAAGCGGAAATGAAAGCGCTCGTTGGGGTCCTTCACACCCGTGTGCAGCGAAGCGTCCGAAGGCACTGGCAGGCCTAGCGCCCTAGCCTGGGCAGGACGCACGGCCTTCAGCCGGTTTCCGGCCGCCACTTCGGCGTGCCCATCGCGCAGAACCAGGTCCAGCGTGCCGTCGCCGGCGGGCGTCACTTCGAGGCGCGCCGGGCGGCCGCCGGAGAAGTGGCTCAGCACGAACTTGCCGTCCCGATATGTGCCGGTCAGCGCCCCCGTGTCCCCGTCGATTCGCAGGATGGCAGCGGAGATGTCCGCCCCGGACTGGCGCACGATGAAACGCCAGGAAGACTCCCCGTGCTTTCTGCTCTGGGTGAGTGGAATCTCCCACAGGCCATCGATCGAAGGAACGTCGGCGGCTGCCACCTTGGGCTGCGGAGTATAGATCGTGGCGCGGAATGAATTGCCCCCCCGCCCGGCGTTGCGCGAAGCCGCCGGGGAGCGGCCGTAGGTACCTTCGAGAACCCCGTTCTTCAGGGTGGCTTCCAGTCTTGAGGCGTATTGGTCGAAGTTGAGGACGAGCTTACCGTTCTCAAACCGGCCGCTCGTTGAGTGGACCTTCTGATCGCCGTTAAAGAACCAGCCTTGCACGTTCGCCCCGCTGCCCGCGATCTCCAGGCGGAAGGGGACTTCGGCTTCTCTGGTAGTGAGCGTCGCTTGCCAAAGCCCGGCCACCGGCTGTGCCAGTGCGGCAGGCGCGATGGCGAGAATCACTGTGAGTAAGTTCTTGAGTTTCATGTTGTCTCCTTGTTTGAATGACTGTTCGTTAATTACATGGCACGGGTACACCGCGCGAAGCGGATCTTCACCGCGTGCCTCAATGACACTGGAAAGCCAGAAATGCGTTAGAGGGTGCGCCGTGCCTGCGGCAGACTGAGTAGAGCCAGGATCAGTCCGCGAGGACGGCTATCGACAAAGGCAGTAGATGGGGCGACAGCAGGAGGCCAGGACGCACGATGGAGCCGGGTGCGGTGCAGCCGTAAATTGTGTCCCGGCCATCATGTTTTCTCAGATTAGACGATTCTGCGCGGCGTGTCAAGAAAAAAATTACAATGTCCATGGGGATTAGGGCCATAGCCGCCACTTCCGCTGGCGGGCATTTGGCGGTTACTGACTTATCCCTATGGACAATGGTATTATTTCGCTGAGGGCTTTTGAGAGGGGCCGCGAGTGTGGCCCCTCCCGATTGCCCGATGCGGCGAAAGATAGCCGGCCTCCATACTCTTCGAAAGAATCCTGTAATCGCGAAATTTCATTGAAGTTCAAAACGCTTGCTATTCACGCGGGCCATTCGCCCGTCGACCACATCGGCGCTGTCATGACGCCGATCTATCAGACTTCCACGTTCGCCTTCCAGGGCGTCAACCGCCCCGGAGCTTTCGACTACTCGCGCAGCGGAAATCCCACGCGGAAAGCTCTGGAAGCCTGTCTCGCGTCGCTTGAGGGTGGATCATCGGGATTCGCTTTTGCCACTGGGATGGCAGCCGAAACCACGGTCCTCATGATGTTCGATTCCGGCGACCGTATCGTGGTCCACAGCGATCTGTATGGCGGCACCTACCGCCTGTTCCAATCGGTGCTGCGCGGCAAGGGGATCGAGGCCGTGTACGTGGATCTTCGGGATGCCGCGGCCACCGAAAGGGTGCTGGCCGGTGGCGCCGCCGCTGTGTGGATCGAATCTCCCACCAACCCGCTGATGAAACTGGTCGAATTCAACTGCCCGGCGGCCAAGACTGCCGCCACTCGCCTGGATCGTGGTGCCCTTCGAATCAGAGCGGCGTCAGACCGGATTCCAACAAATCCTCGACGAAGGTTACGCTGCCGCGGTATCCCGCGTAGGCGCGATTCAGAATGAGCCGGTCGGTCGCCGGGAAGCTCACGGATTTGTGGGGGACGCCCAGTTCCTGCGCCAGATCCTTATCGAGTGAACTGCCCAGAATCAGGGTGGGGCTCGCCTGGCGCACGGCTTCGTGTACGCTCCAGAGATCGGGGGCGAACACCACCTGTGGTGGATCGGCGTACTCCAGCGTCGTCAGATCGTGGACGATTCGTGCACGGGATTCGTCCGGCGGATCGTCCGTAATCACCGCGATGGCCGGCAACTGGCTGAAGTCGTTCACCAGAAACTTCGTGATTCCGATGACCGTGGCGGCGTCTCCAACGATCGCGAACCGGTGCTGGATGCTGAAGCCAGTGACGACCAGCGACGATTTGTCGAAGTATTCGTAGGTATAGGCGGTTTCCGCCGCGATCGCCTTCCGAAGGACCGCTTCGCCGATCTTGAGCTGTTCGGCGACCCGGCGGAAAAATTCGGAAGTGGCCGTCGGACCAACGGGCACGCTATTGAAACGCAGGGATGGCACGCCGAAACGCTCGGCGTAGATGCCGGCCGCCGAGTCCGCGAGATAGGGCGAGAAGATGAGATTCAGCGCGGCGTTCGATGACTTGCGAACCTCGCTAAGACCCCGGTCTCCAGTAAGGAAGGTGTTGACCTCAATCCCGAGACGGTCCAACAGGCGCGCCAGTTCCTCGAGGTTGCCCTGCCAGAACAAGTCCTGCGATGGCACGACGCCCAGCAGGTTCACCTTCCGCGAACGGCGGCGCGCCGGAACGACGATCTGTTTGGCGAGCGCCTCGAAGACGCGGTCGTACCCGTAGTAGGTGTTGCCCTTGAACCCGCCCGTCGATGCGAAGGCAACGGCGCGGCCTTGAGCCTCCAGTTGCGGACGGAATTCGCCCACGATGGCGCCGATATCGTCACCTATGATTTCCGAGGTGCAGCCGGTGAGGACCACGTACAAGTCGCCGTCCATCACGTCGAGCGCCGCGCCGAGGACCTGCCGCAACCTCTTCTCGCCGCCGAACACCACTTCCTTTTCGTACGTGTTGGTGCTGGGCAGGGCCGATCCCCCGACGTAGCCGTAGCCTTGGTATCCGGCCACGTAGTTCTGCCCGTTGAAGAGCTGCATTCCGCAGCCCGGGCCGGAATGGAGCACGGGTATGGCGCGGTGGATCGCGGCCACCGACGGTATGGCGCCGCCCAGGGCGCAGGAGTAACGCGGGTTCTCCGAAATCGTGCAGATCATAGGGCTCCTTTACTCGATGTACTTGAACGGATCCTGCTGGTACCACTCCTCCCGGTACGGGAGCCGCCGGTGCCGGGCCAACTTAACGGCGAAGCTCGGATTCTTCAGCGCATTGACCATTCGCTCTCCGGTAGCGATCAGTCCGTTGTATCCCAGGTAGTTCATCCCGTAATCGTAGATCATGACTGTCGGGATGCCCGCCCGCGCGGCGAAGCCCGTGGTCATCTCGTCGGCAATGTAGAGGTCCGGCTTAAGGCGGCGCAGCAGGTTGGCCTGTTCGAACGGCTGCACATTGGCGATGTTGATGGTGGCTGCCTGCGCTCCCCTCCGCCCGGCCAGGCGCTGGAGGCTTTCGGCAATCACTTCGTCGTATTGATAGATGGTGGTGCCGGCCAGCTCAAAGCCGAGTTCGTCGGCGAAGTTGGAGATACTCAATGCCCGTGCCTGTCCGGCGCTGACGAAGACGCGCTTCCCCTGGAGCCGCGCCTTGAGTTCAGCCAGGCGCGGGGCGATGCGCGCGTGCTCGGCTTCGATCAGCCTTCGCGCCTGGTCGCCCCTGCCCGTCAACTCGGCAAGCTGCAGCAGCCAGCGGTCCGTGCTCTCGATTCCCAGAGGCATCAATTCGCGCGTGTGAGGAATCTTGTAGCGTTTCGTCAGTTCCCGCGCGAAGTAATCGCCATAAGTGAGGCAAGTGGCCGTGGTGGCAGCCGCCGCGGCGGCGCGGCGCAGTCCTTCCAATGAGGCGTAGCACGGAACGAAGTTCGCTTCGAGATTCAACTGCTTCAGCAGCCTCTCCAGTTCAATCTCATCGAGACGTCCGACCGTGAGCGGAGAGATGACGTTCACCAGGTTTGGGTCGGTCTCCCTCGGCGCGTCGATCACGTAGTTCAAGATCGCGTGGAACGAGGCGTCGAACCCGGTCAGCCAGACGCTGCTGCGGAAGCCCTCGCATTGGCTGAGAACCAGGCGCGTCTTCACCTCGTCCTGTAGGCGGCCGACGATCTCGGCCACCGGGTCGCCGATGATTCCGGAGACGCAGGAGGTGAAGATGAAGATAGCCTCGGGGTGGTAGCGCTCCTCGGCGGCCAGCACCGCGGCGCGAAGCTTGTCCTCGCCGCCGTGGATGGTGTCGCTCTCCGTCAGGTTGGTGGAGAACCAGCGGGCGTTGCGGATGCGGCTCTCGCCGCGGACCACCTGGCCCATGCGGTTGAAAATGTTCATGGTCGAGCCGCTCGACGCGCAGCCGACCGGCGCGTGAACGATCGCCACCGAGTTCTGCACCGTCAGCAGCGTGAACATGCTGTACCATTCCTGGCAGACGGTGGCCTGGCTGAAAGTGCGCTCCGCCCGCTTGAGGCAGCCCTGTCTCGCCTCTCTGGCCACACTCTGGCAGGAGCCGCCACAGGCGATGACGGTTCCCAGGCGGGACTCGCGGATTTCAACGGGTTTTACGATTGGCATAGGGAAGCCTCTTGCGTTGAGTTACTCGTAAGTCGACAGCACGGATGCATAGGTATCCTCGATCAGTCGCAATCCGCCCCGGTGGCCGGCATAGGCGCGGTCCAGAACCAGGCGGTCGGTGCTGGGAAGCGCGATCATCAAGTGGTATCCGCCCAGATGGACTGCCCGAGCACCGCCCACGGCCCCAGATACCGTTGGCGCAGGCGAGTCTCGTGCTTTTCGGTGAGGATCGCGGCTCCCATAAAGACGTTCCCTTTCCTATCCATGCGAAAACGCGGAGGCCGCCACGGGCTCCCCGTAGACTCGCGAAGCGAGATCGGTTTCCCCCGGAATGCCGCAGGCGTCGGCACGGCATCGGTGGCAATGCGTGAAGACCGTCAGGTGCTTTTCCGCCGCCGCGCGCGCGTCGTGAACCTGGATGAAATCCGGAGCCGGAATATGGGCCAACTCATGCGCCGGAATTAGCGGGATGACGTTGATCAGCGATGCGCCGGCCGCCGCCACCGCCGCCGCCACTGTTCCAATATGTTCCTCATTCACTCCCGGGATCAGCACGGTGTTCACTTTCACCACCGCACCCAGACGGGTGACGCGACGAATGCCCCGCAGTTGATTCGCGATCAGCGCCTTGGCCGCCGCAATTCCCTTCAGCCTTTCTCCGCGAAGCACGATGCCGCGGCAGATCCTTTCGAGAATGGATGGATGTACGGCATTCACCGTCACGGTGACGGTCCGGACACCCGCCTCGACCAGTTGCTCGCTCTTCTCTTCGAGCAGCAGTCCGTTGGTCGAAAGGCAATTCACCAGATCGGGGAACCTGGCATGAACCAGCGCGAAGGTCCGTATCGCGTGGCCGGTAGCGAGGGTATCGCCAGGGCCCGCGATACCGATTACGCGAATCGCGGGGCAGAGCGTCAGCGCCCGCTCCACAATCCCCACGGCTTCCGAAGGCGCTACCAGTCTGCGGGCAACACCAGGGCGCTGTTCCATGCGGTTGAATTCGCGGCGGCAAAATCGGCACCGGATGTTGCACGCCGGGCTCACCGGAACGTGCAGCCTCCCACTCCTCTGGTGCCCGCCGGCGGTGAAGCTATAGCAGGGGTGGCGCCCTTCCAGTTGCGCCACGGAGGACGGCAGGGCCACGCGCATCCCGTGAGCCGGACACACGCTTGCGCCTGCTCCGGGCGGGGTGTCGGCTTGGAGTATTTCCAGCATCTCTTTTGACGGCGGCGCGGAGCTTAAACGCCCGCGCCCACGAGAGAAGTGCTCTCCGTTTCCAGTTTCAGAATGTCGGCGGCCCATTGTCCCGCCCAGGCCCGCAGGTCCTTATCGTTCAGCGGTTCCGGCACGCGGGAAGCGTTATGCTCGTAGATCCGATCGGCGAGTCCGCGATAGATCGCAGCCTGCTCGCTCTCGGGAGCCGCTTCGATCGTGGTCTTGCCCTGCAGTTCGCTTTGCGTGACGGTAATCGAGCGGGGCACGTATTCCACCACCCCGGTCTTGGTGCGGCGGACAAAGTCATTCACCAGTTCCCGCTGATAGGAGGCATTGATGGAATTCGCGATCACTCCACCGAGCAGCGCTCCGCCGCTGTTGGAATATTTCTGGATACCTCTGAAGAGGTTGTTGGCGGCGTAGATGGCCATGAAGTCGGCGGAAGAAACGGTGAATACGTGCTCCGCGATGCCTTCGCGAATCGGCGTGGCAAAACCGCCGCACACGACGTCTCCAAGCACGTCGAAGATCACCATGTCCAATTCGAGGTATTCGAACACGTGCAACTGTTTCAGCAATTCCACCGCTGTAATGATGCCGCGTCCGGCGCATCCGACACCCGGCGCGGGTCCGCCGGCTTCCACGCAGTAGACGCCCCCAAAACCCTGGTAGACGACTTCTTCCAGGGTGACCTTGGATTTCTCCCGCAGCGTCTCGAGGACCGTCGGAATGTACCGGCCTCCACGCAGTGTGTTGGTGGAGTCGCTCTTGGGGTCGCACCCAACCTGCATCACCCTGTGCCCGGCGAGAGCCAAGGCCGCGGAGATGTTGCTTGTGGTGGTAGACTTGCCGATGCCACCCTTACCGTAGATCGCGATTTGTTTGATTTTGGAACTCACTCGGAAGACTCCCTAACCGATTCGGTCCGTTGTGGGGGCCGGCCGAATAGAGGACGGCGTGCGATGACCTGTATGGCGGCTTCCACGGAGCCGTCGAACTCGTACGCTTCCACATTGGAGCACGACAACTCCAGGCGCGCACAGGGTCCGATGGCCGCGCAAATCACGGCGCGGCAATCGCAGAGCAAACCGGCTACCGCCTGAAGATTGGCTTCCTTGTCTTCCCGGCGGCAGAATGCGGCGGCTTCCCGAATCTCCCGCTGCACGGGCGTTCCCGGACCGAACTCGTATACCGCGAACCGCTCCGCATATCCGAAATGTTCGAGCGTCGTGCCATCCGCGCCGATCGCTAGAGCCACCTTGTCGCCCGTCGATACTCCGGACGAATCCTGTCGCTGAACTCCGGGCGCCTTTTGGCCTCGCCCAGACTCTTGAGGAAGTGGCGTAGACGTTGTTGACACTGAAGTCTCCATCCCGGAAATCCCCGTATGGGGTATGAAGTGTCGGCCTCCGCGCCCCGCTGCCGGGAATCACATAATTGTCGATAGAACTACTGTGGAAATAATCTTAGCAACTCCAAACCGATTCGTCAAATGGAATCCGCTCTTTATATCCAAATCCATCCAAATAGGGTGCAGAAGCATCCTCCGGCGGCACAAAAAATACACAGTGCTTGACATTCGTATTTTAATGTCCTATACTCGATCAGTTTAATAGGCTAATAGGTATCGCACACCTTCTGACCGGTTCAGGGACCCCGGCGTCGTCCCCTACCTGCATGGCAGGTTTCAGACCCCACTTGGATGGCTGGAAATGAAGTCACTCTTACTCGCTGCTCTCTCAACGGCTAGTGCGATTGCGGCAGGCGCCGCTCCCCCGGACGCGCCCCAACTCGCGTCCTCGCTGGTAAAGCTGAGGAACGGAACTACATTGCACTACGTGGTGCAGGGCGCGGAACGCGGGCCGGTCGTCGTGCTCCTCCACGGCGCCGGCGATTCATGGCACTCGTGGGAACTGGTTTTGCCGCGCCTTCCATCGAAGTACCGCGTCTTCGCCGTCACGCTGCGTGGGCATGGTGCCTCGGACCATCCAGCCGCGGGGTACTCCCGCGCCGACTTCGCAGGTGATATCGCGGAGCTTCTCGAACAACTGGATCTGCGAAACGTCACGCTGGCCGGCCACTCCCTGGGGAGTTTCGTGGCGCAGTTCGTGGCGGAAACTGACGACTCCAAACGCCTCAAGAGACTTGTGCTGATCGGGTCGGGATCCGGAGCGCCACGCAATTCGAGCACTCGGCAAGAACTGGGAAACGCCTTCGAGAGCATTAAAGACCCTGTCGGCTACAATTTCGCGCGCGATTTCCAGGCCAGCACGGCTTACGGGCCGATCCCGCCCGGCTTCTTCGAGACGATGGTGGACGAGGCGCTCAAAGTGAAGGCGAACACGTGGCACGAACTGGGACGCGGTCTTGCGCTTCCGGACGCGCTCGAACGCCTGCGCCGCATTCAGGTTCCGACGCTGGTTTTTTGGGGCAATCGGGATACCCTGTTGACCCGCGCCGATCAGGACGAGCTGATTGCGAATATTCCCAACTCCCGGCTGGTGGTTTATCCCAATACGGGGCATGCCCTTCACTGGGAGCAGCCCGAGCGCTTCGCGCGCGACCTGGTGGAGTTTATGGAGCACTGAGCAGCCGCGACCGGGCTACGGCCGGTCGCCGTGAAACGTCATAACAGGAGAACATCGTGTACCAAAGGGAACTCACAAGACGTACGCTGCTCGGCGGGGCCGGGCTCTCATTGGCCGGCTGGCTTACGCCTGGCGCGCGCGCCGAAACCAGCGCTGGCGGCATCACCGATGTGCCAGGCATCCGTGTCGGCCACTACACCGACAAGCGCCGGCCCACCGGCTGCACGGTTCTGCTATTCGACGATGGCGCGGTGGCCGGAGTGGACGTACGCGGCTCGGCGGCGGGCACGCGGGGGACAGATTCGCTGAACCCCCTGCACGTCACCTCCGAGACTCAGGCCCTCGTACTGTCGGGCGGCAGCGGTTTCGGACTCGACACCATCACCGGTGTGACCCGCTACCTGGAGGAGCACGGAAGAGGATTCCGAATGGGCGGTAGTGTGATCCCGCAGGTTGCGGGCGCGATACTGTTCGACCTGACGGTAGGCGACGGCAGGATCCGGCCCGATGCGGAAGCCGGATACCGGGCATCTCTTGCCGCCACAAGCGGCCCGGTGGCTGAGGGTAACATCGGCGCGGGTGCCGGCGCCACGGTGGGCAAACTGTTCGGTGCAAAATCGGCAATGAAGACCGGCCTCGGCACCGCCAGCGCACAGATCGGCAATACCGGAGTAATCGTCGGCGCCATCGTGGCGGTGAATGCGGTGGGCGACGTTTACGATCCCGCAACCGCGAAGATCATTGCCGGTGCGCGCGATCCCGAGGGCCACGGCTTCCTCCATACGATCCGCAAAATCGAAAGCGGCGCCGGGTGGGAGTTGCCCCCGCAATCGAGAATGAACACGACGATCGGGATCGTTGCCACGAACGCGGCACTCGACCGCATACAGGTGACCAAGATCGCCCAGATGGCGCAAGACGGAATGGCGCGCGCCATCAACCCGGTGCACACGCTGTGGGACGGAGACACGCTCTTTGCGGCGGCGACGCACACGACCAAGGTAGCGGTCAATCACAGCGCCATCGGAGCGGTTGCCGCCGAGGTTCTGGCGCGAGCCATCGTCCGCGCGGCAACCCAGGCGGCCAGCCTGCCCGGCCTCCCCAGCCACCGGGACTTCCACCCATATGACTGAAGACACCCTGATGCTCGCGGCAAAGGCGCCGGGCGTCCGGCCCACGTCCATCCAAAAGAACCCTCATGGTCTCAAGTTTCAGGTGCTCTCGCCCGTGGAGACGCTGGCACAATCGGTATCCAGCATCGCGCCCACCGCCTCGCCCATGGTGGTAATTCCCCTGGTGTATGGTGTGTCCGGTCCCGGCACCTGGCTGGCGTACCTGCTGGCGACAGCCGGAGTTGTGTTCATAGCCCTGTGCGTAAATGAATTCACACGGTGCTCGGCCTCACCCGGATCGCTCTATAGCTACGTCTCGGCAAGTCTAGGGCGGAGTTGGGGACTCACCGCCGGCTGGTCGCTGCTGGCCGCTTATGCCACGACTGCGGCGGCCGTGACGGGCGGCTTCACCAACTACACCAACGTGTTGCTACAGGAGACTTGCGGCAAATCGCTATCGCCGGTCCTGCTCACGTGCATTCCCGTCGCTTTGGCATGGGCCGCGGCATACCGCAACGTCCAACTCTCGGCGCGGTTCATGGTCTGGCTGGAGGGCTGTTCGGTAGTCTTGATGGGCGGCTTGACCGCCTTGTTCCTCCTGCGGCGCGCGCTTCATGGAGCGACGATTGTGCCCTCGGCGGCGGGACTCTCCTACGACAAGGTACGCATGGGACTGGTGCTGGCCACGTTCAGCTTTGTGGGCTTTGAAAGCGCCGCATCGCTCGGAGCCGAGGCCCGCCAGCCCCTGCAGACAATTCCTCGGGCTGTGCTTTGGAGCGCAATCCTGGTGGGCGCCTTCTTCGTGCTGTGTGCCCACGGCGAGACGCTGGCGTTTATCGGTGAGCCGGTATCGCTCGACCGAAGCACGGCCCCGATGCACGTGCTTGCCGTGAAGGCCGGACTTCCGGTCCTCGGACCCCTGCTGGACGCAGCCGCCGTAGCGAGCTTCTTTGCCTGCATTCTGGCCTGTATCACAGCGGGTGCCCGGGTCCTGTTCGCCATGGGACTCGACGGCGCGGTTCATCGAGCCGCTGGAAAAACCCATGAGAGTAACAAGACGCCTCACCACGCGGTGACGGCGATATCCCTGCTGGCCCTGGCGCCGGCGGCGGCCCTTTCCCTGGCCAACGTAAGTCCATTCGATATCTACGGGTGGCTGGGAACATTCGCCACTTATGGGTTCATTGTTGTGTACCTGTTGGTGGCGATCGGTTCGCTAGCCGCGCTCCGCCACCGTAACCAGCTAAGGCCTTGGCACGTTCTTCCGGCGGCACTTGGCATCCTCACGATGCTGACCGCGCTTGCAGGAAGCGTCTATCCAACTCCCGCTGCGCCTTACAACTGGCTACCGGCTGCGTTCGTGGCTTATCTGGCGCTCGGCTTGTCCTGGTTTACACTTGTCGGTAGAAGTACTGATAGACCTATTAGGCTTGGTTAAACTGTGTTAGTCAATTGAATAAGTGCACTAATAGACGCCTGCTATGGCGTCCACGAAGAGTAGCTGGGATTCCGCTATTGCATACCTCCTGTTCCCCGTAGCAGAGCAGACGATCCAACAACAACAGAGGACTTATTATGATTCAAGTAAACGTTCTTGCATTGGCGAGCCTGTTGCTGGCGCCGGCGCTGCTTTATGCTCAGGCGACGGGACAGATCACCGGGGTGGTCACGGACCCGTCCGGGGCGGTAGTCGAAAACGCCGCGATCTGGGTTGCGAATCAGGCCACGGGGCGGGTTCGCGAGGTGGCGACGGGCAGCGACGGAGTCTATACCGTCCCGCTGGTCGACCCTGGGACTTATCAAGTAAAAGTGAGCGTGCCCTCGTTCAGCACCCTAGTGCGCAACGACATCCAGGTGGCCGTGAGCGGGACATCGCGCGTGGATTTCGCGCTGCGGCTCGGAGAGGTTACCGAACAGATCACAACCATCGAGGCAGCCCCATTGGTCGAGACCAGAAACTCGGTCCTGGGCGTGGTAGTCGATAGCCGGCAGGTGGTCGAACTTCCGCTGAACGGCCGCAATTTCGCGCAACTCGGGACATTGCTGCCGGGTGTGGTAGCATCGCCGAGCGCACTGGGCGGCTTGGGCGGCACCGCGACTCCGGGCGGCTTCGGCAATGTAACCGGCAGCTACAACGTCAACGGAATGCGGAACCAATCCAACAACTTCCAGTTGGATGGATCGTCCAACAACGATTCCTTCAACAGCGGCTTCGTTCTGCGTCCGCCGCCGGACGCCATCCAGGAATTCAAGATTCTCACCCACTCTTACACGGCCGAGTACGGGCGCAACGCCGGGTCGGTCGTGAACGTGGTGACGAAGTCCGGAACCAACCAGTGGCACGGCAGCGCGTGGGAGTTCAACCGCGACGATTCCCTGCAGGCGCGAAATTTCTTCGCCACCTCCATGCCGGCGTTGAAGCAGAATCAGTACGGTGGCAGTATCGGCGGTCCGGTAGTCCGGAACAGGCTCTTTCTGTTCGGTTACTACGATGGCTTCAACAACAGGCAGGGCAGCACTTCCACGCTTACCGTGCTCTCCAGCGACGAGCGCGCCGGCGTTTTCTCCAGCACCGTCAAAGATCCGCTGAGCGGCTTGCCCTTCGCCAACAACAGAATCCCCTCAGACCGCATCAGCCCCATCGCGACCAAGATCCTGAGCGGTTACGTTCCGCTGCCGAATTCGGCGGCCAATCGACTCGTTCGATCCCCGAATGTCGAGGACTCACGCCAGCAATTCGGTACCCGCGTCGACTATCAGGCCACTGCGAAGCACTCGCTCTTTGGCAGGTACCTGTTCGCCCACACCAACAGCTACGACCCGCTGGGCGGTTCCAACTTCTCGCCCAAGGGCAACCGTGCGCTGGCGCGACTACAGGACGGGCTGGGATCGGACACGTGGGTGATCTCTCCCACTTCGATCAACGTAGTCCGTGTAGGCTGGAACCGGATTGGGGCTCAACCCACGGTGACCAGCGGACTGAATCTCAAGGACCTTGGCTTTGCGTACAGCGGGAGCAACTCCACCGCCGCCGGTTTGCCGTACATCACGGTATCCGGCTACTTCACCGCGGGCGATGCGCAGCAGCCGTTCGCCAACAGAGTCAATAACGTCGTCAGCTTTACGGACGACTTCACCCGAATTGCGGGCCGGCATGTTCTCAAGTTCGGCGGGGAATTGCGGCGCGACCAGATCGATGTCACCTACATCAACCGGCCGAACGGCGATTTCACGTTCTCGGGCACTTATACGGGCAGTGCGGCAGCCGATTTTCTGCTGGGCTTTCCCGTCCAGTTCCGCCAGGCTACGGGCGATCCCAATCTCATAGGCTCGTCGTGGACTTATGCGCTCTATGGCCAGGACGAATTCCGTATCAGGCCGCGAATTACGCTGAGCTACGGCTTGCGATACGAGGTGAACGCACCCTTCGCCGAGAAAGACAATCACCTCGCCGCATTCCATCCGGGCCAGCAGTCGGCGGTCTACCCGCAGGCGCCTACCGGGTTGGTTTATCCGGGGGATACAGGTGTGCCGCGCGGTACCTACGCTACCGATCGGAACAACTTCGCGCCGCGCCTGGCGGCGGTGTGGGATCCGTGGGGCAACGGCCGCACCAGTATTCGCGCGGCGTGGGGCCTTTTCTACGACACCGTTCCCGGCCAGGGCGATTTCTTCCAAAACGGCACGCTGGCGCCGCCGTTCCAGCCGCTGACTGAAGTGAACTTTCCGCTTCAAGCGACAGCCCCCGCCTTCGCCAACCCGTTAATCGGTGCGACCAGCGGAAACGGATTCCCTTCCGGTCTGACTTTCATCGGCTGGGGCACCAAGTTCACTACACCCGTGGTGACGCACTACAACCTGACCCTGCAACAGCAGATCGGAGAGCACTGGGGCCTGGAGGCCGGCTATGTGGCGTCGAACGGCGACCATCTGCCGATCTTCATGGAGGTCAACCCGACTACGCCGGTTCTCACGCCGCAAGTGGCCATCGGCGCGCGCAAGTTTCCCGCTTTTGGCCTGGTACGGCCCACCTTTTCGGTGGCAAAGTCCTGGTACAACTCACTGCAGACCAGTCTCCGGTTGCGGCCATGGCACGGCTTGTACGGGCAGGCGGCCTATACCTGGAGCCATTCGGACGATCACGTGTCCGGCCTCAATATCGGCGGCGAGTCGCGCCCGATATTGCCCGTCACCATCGGCAACGACGCCACTTTCGACCAGGCGCTAGCCCGTGAGAAGGGCGCTTCGCTTTTCGACGTCCGTCTCTCCGTCGTACTCGCCTTCGGATATCAACTGCCACAGTTCGAATCCGCGGGCCGCGCGGTGCGTTTCGCGGCGGGAGGTTGGCAGTTCAATGGCATCGTTCAGGTCCAGACAGGCTTCCCTTTTACCGTGACGGAACCGAACAACGTGTCGCTAACCTCGCTCTCCAACCGGCCCAATCTCCTCTCCAACCCCAATGACGGCGCGCCACACACGGTGGCTCAGTATTTCAACACCAGCGCGATTCAGCGCTTGACGCTCGCCAGTAACGCGGGACAAATCGGAAACGAGGGCAGGGATGTGGTGCGTGGACCGGGGTTCAACCAGGCGGACCTGTCGCTGTTCAAGAACTTCCCTATCGCGGAGTCCCGTCAGATTCAATTTCGCATTGAGGCGTTCAATACCTTCAACCACCCCCACTTCTACCAACCGGGCGCAGCGCTGGGATCTCCGACCTTCGGAGCAATCACGTCGGCCGCCGACGGGCGTATTACTCAATTAGCGGTGAAGTACACGTTCTAGGGTTCCGAGTCGTGGGGGAAGGCGGCGCGGCCAACCCCCGCGACTCTATGGCAGGACAAAGTGGTCATATGTTGTCCCCAGCAAAGTGGGAATGTCCCGATTTAGAGGGGCGGGATCGGTTCCTGGTGGCCTTCTCCAAGGCCACCAGCCGGTCTTGGTCGGCTTGGGTCGCGTTTCCTCTGGTTCCCGGCCTCGCACGGTAGAGTACCCTGGAACTTGGGACATGCGCACCATTTCAAAGCGAACACAATACGGGCTGAAAGCCGTGTTGGCACTGGGCAGACGATACGGCGAAGGGCCGGTGCCGATCACCACGCTCTCCGACGAAGAGGGTATCCCACTAAAGTTCCTCGAGGCGATCCTGCTCTACCTGAAGGGGCAGGGACTGCTCGAAAGCAAGAAGGGCAAACGCGGCGGATACCAACTCGACCGGCCGCCTTCCACCATCACCATGGGCTCGCTGATCCGAATGCTGGAGGGCCCACTGGCAGCCTTGCCCTGTGCCAGCGAGTCGGCCTTCCGATCCTGCGAGGAGTGCAGGGACGTTGAATCCTGCGGTACCCGGATTATCATGCGGCAGGTGCGGGACGCGGTGGCAGGCGTACTCGACCGGACAACATTGGCCGATTTGATCCGCCTCTCGGAAGCTGCGCGCACGAACAGAATCCCTGAACCACTCATGTACGACATCTGAGAAAAGCAGCGCGCTGGGCGCGTATGCCCCACCTCTAACCCGCCATATTCTCTCGTATTCTCTCGCTTTTCCCTTGACATTTCCAGTGATTCCGTAAACCCCGCGGCGGTAGGCGCCGTCGGCCGTTAATTTACAACGCCTTCCCCACCGACGCCTGTTTGGAGCATTCTTGCAAATTTCAAATAGTGCTTGACTTGCCCCTATTCTGACACTATTATTAGAGTCAGATATATAATGCCGGACGAACCCGATCTCGGAACCCGCGGCCGGCTCATTCGCAGCCTCGGTACCCTCCGCGACATGCTCCCGGGCTCGTTCGTCGAGCGCAAGCGCACCTGTGGTCGGCCCAACTGCCATTGCGCCGACGGCAAGAATCTGCACTCGCAGTTTCAGGTTTCCGTGCTCGTCGAGGGCAAGCCCAAGACCTTTAACATCCCCGCCAAGCTGGTCTCAAAGGTGCGCCAGCAAGTTGAAATGCGCCATCGCTTTGATGCCGCCGCTGCCACCATCTGCGGCATCAATCTGAGGAGATTCCTCAAAGAGAAAGAGAGCCGGTAGGCTTGCCCCGGCACCGGTTCGAGGCGTACCTCGACAAGGTGTTCGATTTTCCCCAACTGGTAGGCGCGCTGCCGGAAGGCCGCCACTCTCCCACGCATCCTTGGGAGAAGGTGTTTGATGCGGTCTTCTTGGCCGCGGCCATGCAGGTGCCCAGTCTATTGCAGATCGAAGCCGAGTGCTGCCGTGGCGCCCTGGCCAAACGCATTGGGCCCATCAGCGCCGACACCATAGGCTATGCGCTCCAGCGCCAGTCGCCCGAGCCCATTTTCGCCCTCGGTTGCGATATCGCCCGCCGCCTCAAGCGCAACGGAATACTGCGCTCGGACTGGTCCCGCGGCTTGATCGTGGCGGCCGTGGATGGCATCGAAATCTGCAGTTCCTT
>PLMF01000245.1 GCA_003142355.1 Bryobacterales bacterium | reverse complement strand
CGCTCGGCGATCACGCCCAGATGTCTCTTTCGATCGATAACCAACCCATCACGGACCAGCAGGGAAGCCTTTTCTCCACGCAGATTCCCCTGAATGCAATTCAATCCATCGAAGCGGTCTATGGGGGCACTCCAGCGGAGTACGGCGACAAGACGTCGCTGGTGGTAACTACCATCACGCGCTCGGGTCTCGGCCAGAAGACGCACGGCAGTTTTTCCGCCGAGTACGGCTCTTTCGGAACCATCAATCAGAGAGCCGACATCAGTTTTGGCAGCGCGAAATGGGGCCAGTTCTTTGCCATGAACACGTCCCGCTCGGGCCGTTTCCTCGATACCCCCGAATACCGTCCCTTCCATGATATTGGCAACAACATGAACGTGTTTTCACGGTCGGACTATCAACCGGATACTTCGAATATGTTCCATCTGAACATACTGGCCGCCCGGAACTGGTTTCAGATTCCCAACACCATCGATCAGCGGGACTCCGGGCAGGATCAGAGGCAAATGGTGCGATCTTTCAGCATTGCCCCCGGTTGGATCCATGTATTCAATCGTTCTACTACGCTGGCGGTGAATCCGTTCGTGCGTCAGGATCTGGTCAACTATTATCCGAGCGCCGATCCCTTTGCAGACCAGCCCGGCACGCTTCGCCAGACCAGAAAGCTGACCAACCTCGGCCTGAAAACCGATCTCAACTATCTGCACGGGCGCCATAACGCCAAATTCGGGGCGCAGGTCACGCACACTTTCCTGACGGAACAGTTCACGCTGGGGCTGACCGATCCGACTTTTAATCCCGTCTGTCTGGACGCCGACGGCGATCCCGTGTCGAATCCGGGATTGATCAATCCGGCCAAGTGCCAGGCCGCGGGGTTTCAGGCCAATCCGGATCTCTTACCCGGGCTGGTGCCTTACGACCTCACGCGGGGCGGCTCCCTGTTCCAGTACCACGGTCACGCGGACATCCGGGAGCAGGCATTCTATGGACAGGACACCATCAACTTAGGCAAGCTGACGCTCAACATGGGGCTGCGTTTCGACCGCTACGACGGCATCAGCTACGGCACGCAACTGCAACCCCGGGTGGGCGCGTCCTACCTGATTGCGCCGACCGGAACGGTCTTGCGGATCGCCTATTCGCATTCCTACGAAACTCCGCTCAATGAAAACCTGGTGCTCTCCAGCGCCACCGGCGCGGGCGGCCTGGCGGCGAATGTCTTCGGCGCCTACGCCAGCGTGCCGCTGAAGCCGGGCATTCGGAATATGTACAACGCCGGCCTGGAACAGAACTTTGGTTCGCATTTCGTGTTTGAAGGCGACTATTTCTGGAAGTTCACCCGCAACGCGTTTGACCTGGACAATATCTTCACCACCGCCATCTTCTTCCCCATCGAATGGGACCATGCCAAGATGGACGGCTTCTCGTCCCGGCTATCGCTTCGGCAATACAAGGGCCTGACCGCGTACACGACCCTGGGGCACACGCGGGCCCGCGTTTTCGGTCCGGAGAACGGCGGCATTATTTTTGGCAGCCCGGTGGACCGGAGCGTGGTGCGCATCGACCACGATCAGGCGTTCCAGAGCACCACGCACGCGCAGTACCAACTGATGAGAAACGGCCCGTGGGTGGCGATGACGTGGCGCTACGACAGCGGCATCGTGTCCGGGGCCGTCCCGGACCTGGCCAGCGCTCTGGGACTGACCGCGGACCAGCAGGCCCAGATTGGCTTCTATTGCGGCAGCCAGGTGGCTACCCCTTATAGCCCGATCACCACGTGTAATGTCCCTTATCCGAACTGGGGAGCCCAATTGGTTAAGATCCCGGCGCCGGGCACCGAAAACGACGATACCAATCCGGCGCGCGTCCGTCCCCGCAATCTGTTCGATGTGAGCGTTGGAACCGACAACCTGTTCCACACCGAGCACGTGCGCTGGACCCTGCGTCTCACGGCGCTGAACGTCACCAACAAAGTGGCGATGTACAACTTCCTGTCCACCTGCTCGGGGACGCATTTTGTGGCGCCGCGGGCGTATCGGGCGGAGGTGGGCATCGCGTTCTAGAAGTCCGCTCATCAGCGTTTTCAGCCCGCTGCCCGCAACTCCTAGGCCGTTTGCGAGAATACGCTGGGCTGCGTACGGCATCCTCGCAATACTGGAGCCATGAAGAGAGTTCTGGGTATCGCTGTTACAGGTTTGCTCGCTTTCACTTTAACGAATGGGGTTTTTGGACAATCGCTCGGCAATGCCGGCACCATCGAAGGGGTCGTCGTCGACCCGTCCGGCGCCGCCGTCGCAAGAGCCGTGGCGAGCGTCCACAATCCTCTGTCGGATTACAGGCAATCCACCACAACGGCTTCGGACGGTTCCTTCCGCTTGGTCAACATTCCGCCTAATTCGTACCATCTGGAAATAAGAGCTTCCAGCTTCGCCGTTTTCTCGCAGGACCTCACCATCCGGAATTCCGTGCCAGTCCAGATCAAGGCGGCTCTGGAGATTGCCGGGGCCGAGACAACTGTCACCGTGGAGGCGAGCGGCGCGGGCATGCTGGAACTCAATTCTTCCGATCACGTGGACGCCGATCGAGCGCAGCTTTCCAAGATTCTCGCGTTCGACCCCGGAGGCGGCCTGAGCCAGGCGATCACCTATAGCACAGGCGGTGTGGCCGCCGACGGCAACGGACTCTTCCACCCCCTCGGCGATCACGCGCAGACCAGTTTCGTGATCGACGGACAACCCATCAGCGACCAGCAGAGCAAAGTGTTCTCCACTCAGCTCCCCGTCAGCGCGATCCAGAGCATGGAGGTGGTGACGGGATCGGTGGATGCGGAGTTTGGCGACAAGACCAGCCTGGTGGCCAATGTCACCACGCGTTCCGGCCTGGGAACGGGGCGGCCCTTTGGCAACCTCGATTTGACCTACGGGTCGTTCGGCACCGTCGGAGGTTCCGTGGGAATCGGCTTCGGCAGCGCGAAAGCGGGGAACTTCCTGGCAGTCGAAGGTATCCGGAGCGGCCGCTTCCTGGACACTCCCGAGTTCACCCCTTTCCACGACATTGGCAACAACCAAACCCTCTTCGATCATTTTGACTTGGAGCCCAACGGGAAGGACTCTTTCCACCTCAACCTGTTCGCCGCGCGCAACTGGATCCAGATCCCCAACGACTATGACCAGTTGACGCAGGATCAGCGCCAGCACGTGGCTACCTGGAGTGTCGCCCCGGGCTACCAGCACACCTTCAACGCCCACACCCTGTTGACCATCAATCCGTATATCCGGAAGGACGAATTCTTCTATTACGGCAGCCGCGACCCGTTCGCCGACACGCCGTCCACCCAGAATCAAAGCCGCCAGTTGCTGAACTGGGGAGTGAAGAGCGACCTCTCCGTGACCGCCGGCCGGCACGTTTTGAAGATTGGAATTGACACGAAGCAGACGCGATTGATGGAGAATTTCGGCTTCGGCATCACCGACCCGAACTTCAATCTGGTCCCCGCCCTGATTCCGTTCGATCTCACGCGGGGCGGGAGCCTGTTCAACTTCCATGGCGCCGGCAACATCAATCAGTTCGCGGTGTATGCGCAGGACGCCATCACCGTGGGCCATTTCCTGTTCAATGTCGGTTTCCGCGCGGACCGCTATGCCGGCCTCAGCACCAACAACGGCGCCGAACCGCGGGTCGGCATCGCCTACAACATCAAGGGGACGGGAACCGTGCTGCGCGTGGCGTACTCGCGCACGTTTGAGACGCCGTTCAACGAGAACCTGCTCCTCTCAAGCGCCACCGGAGTGGGCGGACTGGACCAGAACGTCTTCGGCAGCGTATCCACCCCCATACGGCCCGGCCGCCGCAACCAGTTCAACACCGGTTTCCAACAGTCCATCGGCAAATACCTGATGGTCGACGCCGACTATTTCTGGAAGTTCACGCATGGCGCTTACGACTTCAGCACGCTGCTGAACACCACCATCACGTTCCCCATTTCCTGGCACAACTCGAAACTGGATGGCGTGACCGGCCGCGTGAGCACCACCAACCTTCGCGGTTTCCAGGCCTATTGGACGTTCGGCCACACGCGCGCGCGATACTTCCCGCCGGAGGTCGGCGGTCTGATTTCCCAGGGGACGCCCCTGGCCGGCGGCGTTTTCCGCATCGACCACGACCAGGCATTCCAGTCCACGGGTAATTTCCGTTACCAGCACAAGAGCGCCGAGTGGGTTGCGCTCACGTGGCGTTATGACAGCGGCCTGGTGGTGAGCGGCGTGCCCGACGTGGCCGCCGCACTGACGCTTACCGCGGCCCAGCAGACTTCCATCGGCTTCGCCTGCAACGGAGTCTACGCCACTTTCAGCAACCCGATTACCGCCTGCAATGGCGCCGGCACGTCGAAACTACTGACGCTGCCACAGACCGGCACGGAGAACGACGATCACAACCCCGACCGCGTGAAGCCGCGCAATATATTCAACCTGGGGATAGGCACCGACAATCTGTTCCATACGGAAAAACGCGAGAAGTTCACCGCGTCCTTCGACATCGCCAACATCACCAACAAAGTGGCCCTGTACAACTTCCTGTCGACGTT
>PLMF01000052.1 GCA_003142355.1 Bryobacterales bacterium | reverse complement strand
AAGCTGAACCTGGAAGGCTTCGCCATGCTCGGCTCCAAGGAAGCGCCGCTGACCATCGTCGAGTTCACGGATTACCAGTGCCCCTTCTGCCAGCGGTTCCATACCACCGCCTTCCCCGAGCTGAAGAAGAATTACATCGACACGGGCAAGGTGCGCTTCTACAGCCGGGACCTGCCCCTCGATTTCCACTCCAACGCCATGCGCGCCGCCGAGGCCGCCCGGTGCGCCAACGACCAGGGCCAGTTCTGGAAGCTACACGACGTGATGGGCGCGAATCCTGACCAGCTCGACATGAACAGCCTGCTGGCGGACGCGGCGGACCTGAAGATGAACTTGGATACGTTCCGCGCCTGCGTGGAAAGCGAGAAGTACAAGAACGCCGTGCAGACCGACGTCATGGAAGCCATGAAGATCGGCGCCAATGGTACGCCCACCTTCGTGATCGGTAAGAGCACGTCCGACGGGGTGGATGGCGAACTGGTGGTGGGCGCCCAGCCGTACCCCATGTTCGACCAGAAACTGAAAGAACTGGGATCCGCGAAATAGGGGCCGGGTCCGCGCGCGCCGATGTACCATAAACCTCGGAAGGTCTCCATTTCATGACAAAAACCGTAATTCTGATCCTCTGCATCGCGCTGGCGGCTATCGCTCAGAGCCAGCCGGCGCCGGAACCGGGTTTGCTGTTCTATCTTTCCGGCGACCACGGGCTTCAGGCCGACTACGCGGGCGGCAACCCCGCGCCGAATTTCTGGAATGACGAAGTCAAGGTGCTCCCCGGCGGTCCCAAGGGGCCATATTTCCAGTGCGGAGATCTGGAAAACCTCTCCTATTGGGCTGCCGGCAACATTTACGCCCAGCGCGGCACGCTCTCGTTCTACTGGCGCTCGCGCGACGCGGTCGGGCCGACCCCGTTTCCCGTCTTTCGCGTCGGTTACGGCGACCACTCCAGTTGGGACATGGTGTGGCTGCGCATCGACTACAACGGCAAGTCCGGGTTCGACGCCTTTGTCACCGATATCAACCTCGGCCGCACGCGCGTCTCCTACGCCATGCCGGCATTTCCCAAACCCGAGGAATGGGTGCACCTGGCGCTGGCTTGGGATGAAAACCGCGGCATTCGTTTCTACGTGAATGGCAAGTTTGTGGCGGAGGCGGCGGCCACCGGCATGTTCAACGCCACGCTCGACCAGTTCGGGCCGCACTCCCGCTCCATCAGCCCCGCGCAGGTGCAAAGCGCGTACAACTTCGACCGTGGCGGCGATATCGACGAAATCCGCATCTACGACCGCATGCTTTCCGATGGCAACATCGCCGCTCTCGCGCGTAGCGAGCCCCCCCGAGACATTCCCGTGCTGGCGCGAAACCTGTCGTCCAAAGACTGGCAAAGTGAGTGGTGGTTCCGCTACGGCTGGAACCGCCCTGGCGATGTCCCCCCGCCGCTCGCCGAACGCTATACTGCCGTCCGCAAAGTGGAAATTCACGACGCCTACGATCTCAAGCGGTGGTGGTGGAGGGCCACCGACGGCATCCGCGAGACCACCTGGCCGGGTGTATACAATCGCTCCCGTCTGCCCGGGCGCAACGACTATTTCCAACTCCCCGATTGGGACTGTTACTCGCTCTCCGGCAAAGCCATCACCTTCTTCATGCCCGAGGAACCCTGGAACCACCTGGAAATCGCGGGCGGCGCCTGGGGGAATATGACCCTCCTGCGCTTCGACCTCGAGAAGCAGGCGAGCGTCGAGAAGAGCCTCTTCGAGCGGCCCAAGGGGCAGGAGAAGACCTTCCACCGGTTCGACGATCCCATCACCGGCCAGAAGATCCGCTTCACCAACGTCGAGCAGGAGACGCCCATCGGCGAGCTGGCGGCCTATTACGTGCATCCTGGAAGAGAGCCCGTTGGCGTTGCGCAATTGAGATACCGGCTGACCGCCGGCGCGGAGCCGGACAACCCCAGCTTGACCCCGCTGACCCAGTTCATCGATGGCCGCTACCCGCCCGACGAGCGTATGACCATGGTGGCGCTCCCCGCCGCCGCTCCCCGGACGCCGCGAAAGACGNNCACGCTTTCTCTTACGGCTGGGAGAACATGCACGCCGGCCTCGACGGCATTGCCATCGATCTTCCCGCGCTGCGCGTCAATCCCACCCACGGCGAGTATTTCCCCCTCAACATCCAGGTGAAGGACCCGCTCTGGCCCATGCGCGATATGCTGGACTTCACCTTCTCCGTCAAGCCCGGAGAGCCGCACACGCTCTGGCTCGACACCCGCGACCGGATTCTGCCCAACGGCAAGAGCCTCTGGCTGACCATCGCCGGCGCGGGCGCCGATTTCACCCCGGCGTTGCTCGAAGGCGCCGAAGTGCGCCTCATTTTCAAGCCGTGGAAAGACGCTGCTCCGGAACACGAACTCGACCGCTTCACCCAGGTGCGCGACAACTATTCCAACATCGTCGAGGAGCATACCAACGTCAAGCGGCTGAATAACTTCGCGCGGCTCGACGCCGATATGACCGACCTGCTGCGCGTCAACCCCGATCATATCCCCGGCTTGTACTACTGGTACGACTTCAATAAGGAGCAAGCCAAGCCGCCCTTCGTGCAACCCGTTCCTCCCGCCGGCGTGCCCCTGTGGGCTTTCCGCCAGGTGAAAGATCTGGATTACCTGAAGCGCTTCGTCAACTGGTACATCGACAACCGGCAAATCGAAAACGGCGAGCTGGGCGGCGGACTTTCCGACGATGGCGACCTCACCAACACCTGGCCCGGAACCGCGCTCATGGGCGTCACTCCCCAGAAGATTCAGACCTCGCTGCTCAAAGAGCTGGACGCCTTCTATGACCAGCACATGTTCACCAACGGCCTTTCCACCATCGTGGCCGATGAACTGCACAGCTACGAGGAAGGCATTTCCACACTGGGAGAAGCCCTCATTCTGAACTTCGGCAGCCCCAAGCAGCTCGAGCGCGCCATGGAAACGTCGCGCCGTCTGGAGTGGCTCACCGGAGTCAACCAGGCTGGGCACCGGCACATCAAGACCAACTATTTCAATGGCCTCAAAATGTCGGAAGAAGGCGTTTGGGGATGGCAGAAGGCCTATTCCTTCCTGGTTTTCCAGCCCGGAGCGCTGCTGGTGCAGTTCAACGGCGCGCCTCCCACCCGCAAGCTGATTCTGGAGCTGGCCGACGGCCTCCTGGCGCATCGCAAGCCCAACGACAGGGGCGGATACTCCCTCCACAACCTCATCAATTTCCGCACGGACGAGGATATGGTAAGCCCGATGAGCATCGACTGGTACGTCTTCTGGGCGGCCTACAAATGGACCGGCGACTCCAAGTACCTCCAGCCGATTCGGGATCAGGGGCCAGCCATCCTGGCGAGCGTCACCTTCGACGGTCTCGACCTGCTCAAGGTGAAGGACACATGGGGTACGCAGATTTTCGCCTCCACCGCGCAGCGCTCCGCGCAGGCCGGCCTCCATTTCGCCTGGCAGATGACCGGCGACTCGCACTACCTCGAGCAGCTTTACGGCAACGAGATCGAAGCCGCGGCGATACGGGAGTACATCAACACCGAGGGCAGCCTGTGGATTGACCGCGTCAACGTGGACAATGCCGAGTTGCAGCGCGCGCGGCTGGGTGGAATCGGCCTGGTCCGCAACTACCCCTATCCGGGACACGTGCTGAGCTGGAAGTTCCAGGCGCCCGCCAGCGACCAGAGCGTCGCCATCGCGGTNNGTGAAAGCGCTCATGACCGGCTGGGAAATTGAGCCGGGTAAGTGGGAGATGACCCAGGACTCGACCACCCGCACCGTCGATTTCGAACGCGGCCGGGATGTCGAAGTCACCTTCGCGCCGCGCGCCACCACCGCCATCGAGCTGAAATTGGTGACTAGAGGCGTGCCCTACTGGTCGCGGCCGGACCTGGGCATCGACCCCGAGGACGTTCGCGTCGAGGGCAACCGCATGACCGTCAAGGTGCACAGCTTGGGCGCGGTGGACGCACCGGCGTCGCGCGTGGTGCTGCGCGACCGCGCAGGCCGCGTGCTGGCGACGGCCAGCGTGCCGCCATTGAAAGCGCCGTCCGACCTGATGCCGAAGACCGCCGACGCGGCCCTGGATCTGCCCGCCAACGCCGATTGGCATGGAGGCGCCGTGACCGTGGAAATGACCGGCGCCGATCCCGAGATCACCCTGCGCAACAACCGCGTGGAACTCGGAAAATGACTCGCGTCCGCATCAACCCAGCCGGTACGGCATGAAGGCCATTGAGCCGACGAAAGTGTCTTGAAACGCCGGGTCGGCCGCCAGCTCCACGTGCCTGGTCAGGGAGCACAAACGCGCCAGCAGGGCCTCGCGATGCGTGGGGGTCAGCAGCAGCATTCGGGCGCCTCGAAGCGCGCTGTTGCCAACCGGCTGGATGGCGACATCCTGGGGGAGCAGTCCGATGGCGCGGGCGGAGGCTTCCTTGATGTAGCTGCCGAAAGCGCCCGCCAGCCAGAGGGAGCGGGGTGGCGCGCCGGCGAGTATCTGCAAGCCCGCGGCCATGGCGCCTTTGGCGAGCTGAAGTTCCCGGATGTCGCTCTGCGTCAGCGAGACGCTTTCGGTGAGGCGCAGGGCGAGCGCGCCGCCGGCGAGGCGGCCGCTGGGCAGAATCTGCCCCAGTTCCAGGGCGCACGCGGCGGCGTCCACCAGGCCGCTGCCGCAAATGCCGCGCGCCGCCTGGCCACCCAGCACATGGCATTCGTACCCGCCATCGCGCACGCGCACCGCATCGATGGCGCCGGCCCTGGCGGTCATCCCCGCGCTGATCCTCCCGCCTTCGAAGGCGGGTCCCGCGGCCGTGGAAGCGCACCGGATTCCGTCGCGGCTGCCCAGCACAATCTCGCCATTGGTGCCGATATCGAACAACGCGTGAGTGGCGGACTGCTCGCCGAGGCGCGTGGCCACCATGCCGGCCAGCAGGTCGCTGCCCACGAAGCCGCCGAGACAGGGCAGGAACCGCACGCCGTCTCGAACTGCGGCGGCCCAGCCAAGCTCCCCGGCGCTGAAGCGGCGCTCCGCCAGCTCGGGCGAGAGAAACGGCACCGCCGCCAGCGGCTCCACGCTGAGGCCGCAAAACAGGTGGTGCATGGCGGTGTTGCCCGCAATGAGTACTTCTTCCAGGGCGCGGTCGCCGGCCAGCCGCGCCAGCATCTGCCCGAGAGTTCGTCGGATCATGGCGGTCAATTCGCCGGGGCGCCGCAGGTCGTACTGGATGCGGCTCATGACGTCGGCGCCATGCCGCGCCTGGGGGTTGAGCGCCGTTTCGACGGCCAGCACCTCGCCCGTCGAGAGATCCACTATCTGCGCCACCAGCGTGGTGGTGCCGAGGTCGATGGCCGCGCCGAAACCATCGCGCGGTTCGAGCGGCGTCGTCCGCTCGTCCGTGAGCACCGGCAGCGACCATTGGTCCACTTCCACCACCACGTTCTCGCACGTCTCGGCGCAGCAGGCCAGGCGCCAGCCCTGGGCGAGTTCCGCCTCGGACAAGGCTTGCCGCATGGTTGCCGTGATGGGAATGTGTCCTGAAACCACCCGAATCTTGCACCCGCCACAGGCGCTCTCCCCGCCGCAAGGGAACTCGACACCCAGTTCGAATAAACGGTCGGCCAGACTCCGTTCCGGCTCGGGGTGGATCTCGAAATGTGGGTGGCTGGGCATCCGGTTAGCTGTGGGGCGGACCCCCTGGTCCGCGGCCGACGCCCTCGTCGGCCTCCCGGCAGAGCGGGTCCTGGGGGACCCGCGCGGACCAGGGGGTCCGCCCCACGGCGCTCCCCGCCAGCGCCCGAATGAACTCCGGGTTCGTCCCGCAGCAGCCGCCAATGAACGCAGCGCCGGCCTCGACCAGCGCCGGCAGGTACGAGGCGAACACACCGGCCGGTGTACTGTAGACCACCGAGCCTTCCTGCACCTCCGGCAGACCGGCGTTGGCCTTGATCCAGATCGGCAGGGAACAGGCTGCCCCGAGCCTCTCGCACACCGGCACGAAGCGCTCGATACCCGCGCCGCAATTGGCGCCGACGCCGTCGGCGCCGGCCGATTCCATGGCGCGCGCGGCCGCCTCGGGGGTGACGCCCATCATCGTCCGGTCCTTCTTCTTCCCGCTGTCGAAGGCGAAAGAGACGATGACCGGAAGGCCGGTGGATTTAGCCGCGCTCAGGGCGAGCCCGGCCTCTTCGATGTCGCTCATGGTTTCGATGAGCAGCGCGTCCGCGCCGGCCGCCGCGAGCGCCACGGCCTGCTCGGCAAACGCCGCGGCAACCTCACCCCGCCCAACCTCGCCGTTCATGAGAAGTTTGCCGGTGGGCCCGATGGAGGCGAACACCAGGGCCTTGCCGGCCGCCGCGCGCTTGGAGATCTCCACCCCGGCGCGGTTGATGGCCGTAACCTGGCCGGCCAATCCGGCCTCCTCGAGCGTGATCCGGTTCGAACGGAACGTGTTGGTCAGGATCACCTGGCTTCCGGCTTCCACGTAGGCGCGGGCCACGGATTCCACCCGGTCGGGACGCTCCAGGTTCCAGGCATCGGGCAGAGCGCCCGGCGCGAGGCCGAGGGCCAGCAATTGGGTGCCCCACGCTCCGTCGGTGATCAGTGGACCCGCGGACAACCACTTCTGCAATTCAGTCATATTCCCGTTGTACCGCGGTGGGGCATGCTTTAGCTTGCCCTGATTGCCTGTTAGAATTGTCTTCCACACACCATGCCTACCGACAAGAAGGGCCTCTTCGTACGCGATGACGGCATCAACCTGATGTACACGTTCATCCTGGTGAGCTCGTTGTTTCTCCTTTGGGGAGTCTGCAACGGGATGATCGACGTGATGGACAAGCACTTCCAGGAGGAGTTGAGCCTGACCAAATCGCAATCCGCCTGGGTGCAGTTCGCGCACTACCTGGGCTACTTCCTGATGTCGATACCCGCGGGGTGGCTGGCGACCAGGCTCGGGTACAAATTCGGAATCATTGCCGGTCTCCTGATTGTGGCGGTGGGCGGATTCTGGTTCATCCCCGCCACCCATATCAGTGACCTGGTCCACGTAGGGCGCGTATCGCCCAACCTCGCGTTTGTCGCCTTTCTGGTGGGCGTTTGCGCCATCGCCACCGGCCTCACGTTTCTGGAAACTATCGCCAATCCTTATACCACCGTGCTGGGCGATGCGCGCTATGCGGCCACGCGCATCAACCTGGCCCAATCCTGCAACGGCATCGGCTGGATTTGTGGCCCCATCATCGGCAGCGTGTTCTTCTATTCCAAGGACACGCTGGGCCGCAGCACCGGCAGCCAGACGCTCTACATTCCCTACGTGGCCATCGCCGTCATCGTCATCGTGCTGGCCGCCATCTTCTTCTTTGCCAAGGTTCCCGACATCAAAACCGAGGACGACTATCACCTGGACGATTCCGCGNNCAAGCCGGCATTTTCAGCTTCTTCATTAACTACATGACCGCCGAAGTTCCCGCCATCCCCGCCTCGTGGAGTTCGGCGATGACTAAGTTGTCAGTCCACTCCGGCTTCTTACACAACTGGCTTTCCGGCTGGTTCGAGGCGAATAAGTACGGCATCCTCGCCATGAGCGACAAAGGCGCTTCGAATCTGGCGTCGCTGGGCTTTGTCTGTTTCCTGATAGGCCGCTTCACCGGGGCTGGTTTGCTCAGGAAGTTCTCCGCCCATAAGATACTCGGCCTGTATGCGGTGCTCAACGTTGCCGCTACTTTCCTGGTCTTCTGCAAGCTGGGCTGGCTGTCGGTGGCTTGTGTGTTCCTGAGTTACTTCTTCATGTCCATCATGTTCCCGACTATCTTTGCGCTGGGGATTTACGGCCTGGGCGCGCGGGCGAAGAAAGCGTCCTCCTACATAGTGATGGCGATCATGGGCGGCGCCATTCTGCCCAAGCTCATGGGTTACGTGGCCGACAAATTCGACATGTCCCGCGGTTTCATCGTGCCGATGTTCTGCTTCGCTTTCGTAGCGTTCTATGGCTTCAACTGGCCTAAGTTCGCCAAAGCGGAGTCATTGCACGAAGTCAGGGCCGGCGCGGGGCATTAGCGGACCGGTCGCGTACGCACGCGGCGCGCGGGCGAGGCGTGCCTCGCCCCTACAAGGCTTTGGTGTAGGGGCCGGGCATGCCCGGCCCGAAGCGCTGAGGAACAAATGCGACAATTGTGGGAAGCCAAGGAAAGGAATCTCGCTTATGCATCGATTGTCAGTGTGGTTGATTCTCTGCGCCGCGGCGCTTCCGGCGGCGGGCGCCGACGAGCCGCCGCGAAGCTGGATCGACGCCGATACCGGCCACCGCGTGGTCCGCCTGACCAACGAACCGGGAAGCGCCAGCCTGTACTTCAACCAGAACGGGTACACGGCGGATGGCAAGAAGATGATCTACACCACGCCGGAGGGAATCTCGGTTCTGGATCTCCAGACGTACGCCACCAAGCCGGTGGTGAAGGGGGCGGTGCGGGTGATCGTGGCCGGACCGAAGACCCAGAACGTCTACTACATCTCGGGCGGCGCGGTTTCCTCGGCGGACGTCGATACCGGCGCCACGCGCGAAATCGCCAAGCTGCCGAGCCGCGGCACTGTGTCCACGGTCAATGCCGATGAAACGCTGCTGGGCGGAACCTACATCGAAGGGGACGGTCAGGACTACAACGCCAACCGTTCGCCGGGGCCGCAGGTGCAGCAGCTCGATCAGCCGGTCAACAAGGGCCAGATGATGGAAGAGCGTCTGGCGGCCCACCTGCCCATGGGCCTATTCACGATCAACGTGAAGACCGGCGAGGTGAAGACCATCCTCAAGAGCACCGACTGGCTCAACCACCTGGAGTTTTCACCCACCGACCCGGCGCTGCTGATGTTCTGCCACGAAGGTCCGTGGCACAAGGTGGAGCGGCTCTGGACCATCCGCACGGACGGGAGTCACATTACCAAGGTCCACACCCGCACCATGGCGGGAGAGATTTTCGGGCACGAGTTCTGGAGCCACGACGGCAAGACCATCTGGTACGACCTTCAGACTCCCCGCGGCGAGGTCTTCTGGCTGGCGGGTCATAACGTCGAGACGGGCCAGAGGACCTGGTACCACCTGCAGCGCAACGAGTGGTCCATTCACTTCAACGTGTCGCGCGATGGGGAGCTGTTCTGCGGCGATGGCGGCAACCCCGGACAGGTGGCGCGCGCGCCGGATGGCGCATGGATTTACCTCTTCCGCCCCGAGTTGTTCCGCAACCAGGGCATAGACGACAAGAGCCTCATCAACGCCGGCGTATTGCACGCCGAGAAGCTGGTCGACATGTCGAAGCACCAGTACCGGCTGGAGCCCAACGTCAGCTTCACGCCCGATCGGAAGTGGGTGGTGTTCCGATCGAACATGTTCGGCCCGACGTACGTGTTTGCGGCCGAGGTGGCGAAGGCGGGGGCGGCAGCTAGCGGCCCATGAGCGCGTCGATGTCGATGAAATCGCTGCTGGAGGCGGAGTTGCGCCGGCCGAGAACCTGGATCTCGGCGTGGTGGGGGCCCGGCTTCAGGCCGCCGAATACCGTGCGCGCCTGCCACACCATCTGCGGATCGTAGAGATCGATGGTGGCGCGCGCGCTCCCATCGATGGTGACCAGGGCCATTCCGCGATTGAACGCCTTGGTGTATCGGCTGTCACTCAATTGATCCACTCACCCTCTTCNNGCGATGTCTTCGTCTTCGGAATCGGCCAGGTCAACCAGGATGATCCCCGCCTCCGCGGGACGTATGCTGCCAGCGGCGCCAATGGCGGCCAGCAGCAAGGGCTTTGGCGTGTCAGGGTCGTTCAGGAGTTCGACGATGTGATCCCAGGCCGCGTCCAGTTCCCAGTTGCAGGCCGCCTCAACTGCCTCGTAATGAATATCGGGAACGGCGCTTTCCAAGGCTGCCAGTATCAGGTTGTCAAAACCGCGGACCCAGCGCATCGCGAACACAGCCGTCAGCATCCACTTTTTGTCTCCGCTGGCATACGCCTCCGCGATGGCATCCTGGTGCCAGGCCTCGGGGGCGCGCACGGATGCTTCCAAGATTCGCCGCCGTACTTCCTTGGGAGTGCTGTGATCGAGGTAAAGCTCCCGGAGCGAGTCCTGAATGTTATGAAACATGCCCTCGGTAATAGGCACTTCATCCGGATCCTCGAATTCACCCAGATTCGCCTGCTCCAGGGCCGGCCCAAAGGAAATTGCCGCCCTGGCGCGCAGTCCCTCGGGCTCGCTGGCATCGCGAACGATCGCCAACAAGGCGCCAGCCAGTTCGTCGTTGATCACCGTAAAATCGCCGGCCAGCTCGGCGGCAATCAGCCGGTCGGATGCCTTGGCCCGCCGGTCGGTCAGAATCTTCCGAAACATCTTCCCGGCGTCCGCGGGCCAGTCCCATGGAGGCGTGTCGAGCAAAGTCTTAAGGTCCATTTGGGCTCCTTTTGCATTTTATCTCTGACGGGCCTCGGAGGTTTTCCCTGCTATGATGTTCGTTCTCATGAAAGTTCCGCTGTTGGACTTGCGGCGTCAGAACCTGCCGATGGAAGCCGAGTTGCTCGATGCCTTCCGCCGCGTCCTGACATCCGGGCAGTTCATTCTGGGACCGGAGGTGGAACAATTCGAGAGCGCGGCGGCCGCGGTGGCGGGTGCGCGCTTCGGCATCGGCATGTCTTCGGGAACGGATGCCATCCTGGTGGCGCTGATGGCGCTGGGGATCGGTCCCGGCGACGAGGTCATCTGTCCGTCGTTCACCTTCTTCGCCACGGCCGGATGCATCGTCCGCGTGGGTGCCAGGCCGGTGTTCGCGGATTCGTGCGCGGACTGCTTCAACTTGGACCCCGGCGGCATTGAGCCGCTCATCACCGGCCGCACCAAGGCCATCATCCCCGTGCACCTGTTCGGCCAGGCCGCCGACATGGACCCGGTTCTCGAGATTGCCCGGCGGCGCGGGCTGGTGGTGATCGAGGACGCCGCGCAAGCCTTCGGCGCGGCTTATCGCGGCCGGCCGGTTGGCTCGCTCGGCGATTTTGGAATCATCAGCTTCTTCCCCACCAAGAACCTGGGCGCGCTGGGTGATGCCGGCCTCCTGGTCACCAATGACGAGGCCCTGGCGGAGAAGGCGCGGGTGCTGCGCAATCACGGCGCCAGCCGCCGGTACTTCCATAGCTTGGTCGGCGGCAATTTCCGGCTGGATGCCCTGCAGGCGGCGCTGCTCGGAGTCAAACTGCCGCGACTGGCGGAGTATACCGCCCAGCGGCAGCGGCATTTCGCCGAATACAACCGCGCGCTGGGCGGTCGCGAAGGGGTGATCGTTGTGCCTGCCACGCATCCCGACCGCACTCACATCGCCAACCAGTACACCTTGCGCGTGCGCCGGGGTAGGCGCGATGCCCTGCGGCGCTTCCTCGAGGAGCGCGGCATCGCGTCGGAGATCTATTACCCGGTGCCGTTGCACGCGCAGGAGTGCTTCCGGGCCTTCGGGCCCCACCCCGTATTGCCGGTGGCGGAAGCCCTGGCGGATGAAGTGGTCAGCCTGCCCGTGTTCCCGGAGATGACCTCCGGGGAGCGCGGCGCGGTGCTGGCGGCGATTATGGATTTCCTGGAGTCGCCGGCATGAGCGCATCGGGCCGGGATGTGGTCGTCGACGCACTGAGTCATCGCTCTTCCGGGCGCATACCGGTCGATTTCGGCAGCACGGCTGTTACCGGAATCCACGTCAGTTGTGTGGCGGCTCTGCGTGAGCGATACGGTCTCGAGCGGCGGCCCGTGAAGGTCCACGAGCCCTACCAGATGCTCGGGCTTTTGGAGGACGACCTGCAGCGCGCCATGGGCATCGACGTGGAAGGCGTCTTTCCCAGAAACACCATGTTCGGCTTCCCCATCGAGGACTGGAAGCCGTGGATCTTCCGCGGCATCGAGGTGCTCGTGCCCGCGGGTTTCAACACCACCCTCGACCAGAACGGCGACACCTTGATCTATCCCAAAGGGGACACCTCCGTGGCCCCCAGCGGCCGCATGCCCAAGGATGGATTCTTCTTCGATTCCATCGTGCGCCAAAAACCGATCGATGAGGACAAGCTCGACCCCGCCGACAACCTGGAAGAGTTCACCCCGGTCACGGAAGAGGACCTGGCGTGGTTCGCCCGCTCGGCCCGTAACGCTCGCGCTACCGGCCGCGCCGTCATCGCCAACTTCGGGGGCACCGCCCTCGGCGACATCGCCCTGGTCCCGGCGCCCTTTCTCAAGGATCCGAAAGGAATCCGGGACGTGGCCGAGTGGTACATGTCGACGCGCAGCCGGCGGGAGTATATCCACCAGGTTTTCTCGCGTCAGTGCGACATCGCCATCGGAAACCTGGAACAGATTCGCGTGGCCGTCGGCGACTCGGTGGACGCCGTGTTCACGTGCGGCACCGACTTCGGTACGCAGACCTCGGCCTTCTGTTCGGTGCCGGCGTTCCGCGAGCTGTATTTTCCGTACTACAAGCGGCTCAACCAGTGGATCCACCGCAACACCACCTGGAAGACCTTCAAGCATTCCTGCGGCTCGGTGGAGCGCTTCATCGATTCCTTCATCGAGTGCGGGTTCGACATTCTGAACCCGGTGCAGTGCTCGGCCGCGGGCATGGACCCCGTCCACCTGAAGCAACGGTTTGGCGATCGAATTGTCTTCTGGGGCGGCGGTGTAGACACGCAGCAAGTGCTCCCATTCGGGACGCCGGCCCAGGTGCGGGCGCAGGTTCTGGAACGCTGCGAGGTGTTCTCCGCGAGCGGCGGATTCGTGTTCAACACCATTCACAACATCCAGGCGCAGACGCCCGTGGAGAACGTGGTGGCGATGATCGATGCCGTGCGCGGGTTTTATGAGTGAGCTCGCCATTCCAGACCAAGGCGGGCTGGTTTTCGGGCCCCATCCTGGGTCGCCGGGCCGCTCGGGATAAACGGACCGAAAAATAGTCCCCACGGAGGCGAGTTGGCGTATAGTGGATGGTGGCCAGGAAGCGGAAATGGAAATCCTGGCCTGCACTTTTTCGCCGAAGCCGTGGGTTCGCCGGTTCCACACTCCTGCGGCCGCCCCGGCATCGGCGAGGGACGGAGGACGTATGAGACCGAAGTGGCTGTATACCCTGGTCCTCTTGGCGGCATCCGGGTGTCTCCTGGGCCAGCAACCGAAATCGCAACCGAAGCCGGTCACGGCCGCCAGCGGCGTGTTTCTTGGCAAGAGCGGGAAGCCGATGGCCGGTGCCCGTCTGATACTCTGCCACGCGCTCGAAGACCAGGCTAGAATCAGGCTCTTGCCGAATGTGCCGACCGCCACCGCGGACCAAACGGGCCGGTTCAGTTTCCGCGGTTTCGACCCGGGCAGGTGGACCATCATCTATCTGCCGGCGGGGGTCGATGTTGCCATACCGAATGAAATCAACACCTCGGCGCTGGAGGCAGTCGACAAGTCCCTGGTGCCGTTGATGGTCAAGTATGAACTGGGCACGGACAAACCCTACGAACCCCGGCCGTGGGGCCCGTTTACCCTTCTCAAAGGCCACACCTTCTGGTCGATGGGTCCGCAGATGAAAGTCTGGAACGCCACGGTGCGACGCGGCCCGCAAGGACCTTTTTTGGAACTTCGCCGCGGCGCCATCTGGCTACAGAACTTCAGCGACAAGAGCGAGATCAAGTTCGACGCGTGGAGCTTCTGAGGGTGTAAATATACTCGACTATTCCACGCCCAGGAACTACGATTGTAGCGGCGTGACAGGCCGGGGCGGTGGATACGCTACGTTTCTAAGCGCATCAGCCATCTTAGGGTTAATGGAGTAGAACCGATCCATTTCAATAATCCCGTTAGCGGAGAATACCGATCTGTAGACGAGCAGTGGGGGGAAATCGCCCCTCCTAAAGAAGTAATCAGCATCCAACCCCATCCCCTGCAATCTTTCCCGCGATGCTTCGTCAGCATCAAGCAACCATATGAAAGCGCGTCGTTGGGACTCGTTTAGTTCCGTAAGCGCCTTCCCCACCCAAGCCTCTTTGTGTTCGTCATGGGGGCGTTTTTGTGCTATCACCTCTTCAAGGGCCGCAATCTTCTGGATGCCTTCTTGAGTGGCCAGTTGCTGCGAACGAAGCCGCCCTTCCGCCTCTTCCCGCAGTTTGTGAACCTCTTCCAGCGCGCGTTTTCGAAAGTCGGCAAGTTCAGTGATGGAACCCGCGTGTATTGCACTTGGAGCGCGGAACAGCAGGTTCCAAGCATATTCCAGAACCGCGGATACAGCGTAAGCGCCTACCGTAATGGCTCCGAACAAAGCCGCATCCTTCATCAGACGCAATCCGGCAAGTGCCGACCCTCCGATGGCCAATATGGACGGGAGTGCTCTCCAAGGGGCGAACACCTTGGTTTTGTCCCATGCCCATTTGCGGGCCATCGGCCAATATGTAAGGGCTTCTGTTTTGTCTGTGATGCCGGAATTTTATCACGGCCCGCTTGCTTTCGCACACAATTTTCCATGATACTAGGACTGCGCCAGCAGTCTTATGGTGGCGGGTGTTTTGGAAGGCTGAACGCTTCAAGCTCGGCGGCACGGCGCGTTCGGGCTTTCGCGGTTGCAGTGGAAGTGTGCCATGGATAGCAGCGCCGCCGCAAGCCCCGCCATTGCAGCCGATGGATATTCTCTGATCGGGCACTTGGCAATGGTCGCTGGAGGCGCACGCTGGAAATCTATGAGTATAGCCATGTTTACCGCTTACTTCGATGCCAGTCGCAGACCACAAGCAGGGATTTCCATGGCTGGTTTTGTTTCTGATGCGGCCCAATGGTTGAAGTTTGAGGTTGAGTGGAAAAGCCTACTGCCCCCTGGGATCGAACTGTTCCATATGACGGATTTTGTTAATGCCCGGGGGGGATGGGAAGGATGGGCTGGCAAATCTGAGAAGCAAGCCAGAAAACGCGCTAGATTCATCGAGCGATTGATAGACTGCATACGACGCCACACGCGCCAAGGATTTGCAAGCGTTGTCTTGGAGAAGGATTATCGTGACGTTGATTCCTTGTGGACTCTTCGGGAAATCGTAGGGTCTCCTTACGGACTAGTAGGTATTGGCTGTCCAGGCTCACTGAAAAAATGGGCTGATAAGAAGCACATCGATTACCGGGATATACTGTGCCTTCTTGAAGACGGAGACGAAGGACAGGGCGATTTTATTTCGCGACTGCGCAAACAGGAGTTCAACCTCATCCCCCAAAGTAAGAAAAATATTAGGCGCTTTGACGCCTGCGACTTATCTGCATGGCGCGCCCTAACCATTGTAGATGACGGCTTCAGAAGACAACTGCCAAACACAGAGAGGATCTTCACCGCATTGAACCAACTTCAATCAGTTGTGGCCGGTAAATACAACACCACGTTGGGATTCTTGTCGCTGAAGAAGTTCTGCAAAGCTATGGGTGGAGAACGACGCCGAGTCGTGTCATCATAAGGATGTGAAACGAACACCCGAATACGTGGAAGGGGCAGAAGCGGCGGGGCGATTCGACGCCTTGGTACGGAAAGTACTTTCCGTTCCTCACGCCGAGATCATGCGGCGCGCCGAAGCGCGGCCGAGGTCCGCAGCCAGGATGTTCATTTGACGACGCGGTACGTCGATCGAATCGCCTTGAGGTTGTCCGTGCACGTGGGCTGGTAAGGGCTCTTGATGGCGATGCACTGCTCGAAAAATTTGACGGCGTCCGCAACGTTCTTGAGGTGGGAGTTGGCAATCCCGAGATTGAAGAGGGCCCCGGCCTTGTTCTCGTCGTTGCCCTCGAGCAGGGGTAAAGCTACCCTCAGCGCCTTGTCGGCCTCGCCGTATTTGCCCTGAGAACAGTACAACACGCCTGTCATCCACTGCCCCAACCCAAGGAAATAGTCCTTGCCCTTCCGCCAGTCGGCGTCACTGACCCCGTCCGGCTTCGGCTTGGTGTTGACCAACTCGATCAGCTTGGAGGAGTAGTCGAGGACCTTCTGCGGTTCCCGGTTCTGGCGCAGGTAGAAATCGCCGGCGGTCGCCAGCATCAGTTCGTTGGCTTGGCCCTTGGCAATGCGCTTCTCTGCCACGGCAACCGCGCCCGGTGTGTCGCCGCTTTGGACTAAGGCCATGAAGTACATTCCATATCCTTGGGATAGATAGGTGCTTTCCGGAGCCCGCTGCTCGAGTGTTCTGAACAGTTCGACCTTCTTCGCCGCCTCCGGAGCCTGCAACGCCGAGTTCAACAGCGCGTACTCCGTGTAGGTGTCCACCTGTTTGGCATAATCGACGCGCTGCTTGAAGGCATCGTCGTCTTCGTCCCCGGTTTTCGGCGCCTGGGCGGCCTTGCGCGCAAAGTCCGAGGTCTGGACGGCCCACGTGCGCACCGCATCGGGGTCCTTCTTCGCCTCGGCCGCTTTCACGGCCGCAACGGCGGTTCCCAGATCGGCGGGATCTTGGGCCAGCACCTTCTCGGCGGCGGCCATGGCCTTGTCGAACTGGCCGAGCTTCGCGCAACTTTCCACCATCTGGGAGTAAATCCAAACGGCTCCCTCGTGCTTGGGGTATTGCGCCAGGAACTGTTCCATCAACGCCACCTTCTTCGCGTCGTCGGACTCGTCCGTGACTCGCTGGGCCAACTGCCCCTCGGGCGTCGAGAGGTTGATTATGAACTTCTGGCGTTGCGCGCTGAGGGGTGCCGCCATCAACGACAGGAACAGGACAAGGAACAGAGAACAGGTTCTCATCTTCGCCTCCTATGCCTCCATGGCAAGCTGTCATCCAGGATTTACATTTCTACTTCCTGGCCACCATCCAATATACGCCCCTTCGCCTACATCCCCCAAAGATCCCCGGTGCTGACTCAGCGATTCCGCAAGCCGGGGTT
>PLMF01000342.1:22956-24452 GCA_003142355.1 Bryobacterales bacterium | reverse complement strand
TCGACACCGTGGCCGTGCGCTGTCCGCCCGTGAAGGAAATGGCGCGCAGCATTGTGCTGGCTCGCAATCGGGAATTCGCGGACCTCTCTACAAAAATCCAGGACGGCGATGAAGTGGCCTTCCTGCCGCCCGTGAGCGGCGGCGCCGCGGATGGCCCTGCGGACCCGGGCCACTATTTCGCGCTGACGAACCACCCCATCGATACGCGCTCCATCATCGCGCGTCTGCTCACCGGCGCGGAAGGCGCGGTGGTGACATTCGAAGGCACCGTCCGCAACCAGACCAACGGCCGGCCGGTGCTCTGCCTGGACTATGAGTGTTACGAGCCAATGGCGCTCGCCATGATGGCCAAAATCGGACATGAGATCGCCGCCGCCCACCAGGTGACCCGGGTGGCCATGGTGCATCGCCTGGGCCGGCTGCTGATCGGCGAGACCAGCGTGGCGGTAATTGCGACGGCCCCTCACCGGCGCGCGGCGTTCGAAGCGGCGCTCGAGGGCATCGACCGCCTGAAGAAAACCGTGCCCATCTGGAAGAAGGAACATTTTGTGGACGGCGAGGTCTGGGTGGAAGGGGAATGGGATCGGAATGTTCCCGTGGCGGGCTAGACACTGGCTGTTCCCCCTTCTCTGCGCCGCCCTCTCCGCGCAGCAGACCCCCGTGTTTCGTGCGGACGTCAACCTGGTGCGGGTGCTGGCGACCGTCAAGAACCAGGCCGGAGAGCTTGTGGGCGCCCTCCAGAAGGGCGATTTCACCGTGTTCGACAACGGCGCGCGGCAGGAGATCGCGGTGTTCGAGCGCCGCACCGAGCTGCCGCTTTCCGTCGCCCTGCTGGTGGATACCAGCGGCTCCACCAACAAGGAATTGAAGTACGAAGCCGATTCCGCCTCTCGCTTCCTGCACGCCTTGCTGTCCGAAGGCAATCCCGAGGATGCCGTCGCGCTCTATAGCTTCAACTACGACGTCACCGTGCAACATTCCTTCACCCACAACTACAATTCCCTGGAAGCCAGGTTGAAGACGCTCCACGGCGACGCCGGAACCGCGCTCTACGATGCCATCTTTTTGACGGCGCGCGATCTGGAGCCGCGCCAGGGCCGCAAGGTCATCGTGATCGTCACCGATGGCGGCGATACCGCCAGTTCCAAGGACGTCCATGCGGCGCTCCAAGCCGCCCAGCTTGCCGATGCCGTCATCTACCCCGTGGTCGTCCTGCCCATCACCAACGATGCGGGACGGAATATCGGCGGGGAACACGCCCTCGAATTCATGGCGGAAGGCACCGGCGGCCGGCCCTTCATGCCCAGCGTCGGCGCGGAGCTCGACAAGGCCTTCGGCGACATCATCACCGAGCTGCGCACCCAGTATCTGCTGGCCTTTTACCCTCATGACGCCCCGCTCGCCAAGGACCCTTTCCACAAGCTGGAGGTCCGGGTCGGCCGGCCGGATTTGCGGGTCTCCGCGCGCAACGGTTATTATGGTGAGGTTGAGGGTGG
>PLMF01000342.1:0-22899 GCA_003142355.1 Bryobacterales bacterium | reverse complement strand
ACCATTGAATACTACGACCGGTCCTTCATCCGCCTCACCCGCAAGGGCTTGCCCAACCTTTTCATTTTTAAGCACGATATCAAGTACTTCCAGGAAGAGAGCTGACACTGCCCTATCTTGAAAAGGCCGTCGAAATCGCGCGCGAGGCCGGCGCACTTCTGGCGAATTACTTCGAGCGGCGCGTGGCCGTCGAGCTCAAGGGTGAATTCGACCTGGTGACCGAAGCCGACCGCGCCTCGGAAAAACTGGTGGTCGAGCGGCTGCGCTCGCACTTCCCCTCGCACGGTATCGTCGCCGAAGAAGGCGGCGGGCGCGAAAGCTCTTCCGAATATTGTTGGTATGTGGACCCTCTGGACGGCACCACCAATTTCGCCCATAGTTTCCCCATGTTCAACGTCACCCTGGGCCTGGCGCGCGCCGGCGAGATGATTGCCGGCGTCATCTACGACCCCATCCGGCAGGAGCTCTTCGCCGCCGAGCGCGGCGGCGGCGCCTACCTCAACAACCGCCGCATTCGCGTCTCCACCATTCAGCGCCTCGAGGACAGCCTGCCCTGCACCGGCTTCCCCAGCCGCAAGCGCAGCCAGAGCGTGAATATCCACTTCTACTACCAGTTGGCCATGGCCACGCACGGCGTCCGGCGCACCGGATCGGCGGCCATCGACCTGGCCTACGTGGCGTGCGGACGCCTCGATTTCTTCTGGGAGTTCGGCCTCAACCCCTGGGACATGGCGGCCGGCGTGCTCCTGGTCGAGGAGGCGGGGGGCCGCGTCTCCGATATGAACGGAGCCCCGCACAGCGTCACCGCGTCCGAGCACCTGCTGGCGGATAACGGCGCGCTGCACGACCAGGCCCTCGAGATCTTCGGAGAAATCTTCCGCGGCCAATTCCGCGTGCCGATCCCGCCGATCGCGGGCTGAGAGCGTCGTGCAGAATCGCAGCGGCCGGCCGGTGGCCATTCATTTTTCTACACGAACGGATTGCCCCAACGGCAGCTCGAATCGCCGCATAATCTACGGGGCCACGCCGTCAGATCCTCCAGTACCGCCAGCGCTTCATCGCTCGAGCAAGGCTGGCTGACTTTCCTGGTCAAGGTGACGAAAAGCTCCTGCAACACCTGCGTGCTCACTCGCAGGCGGTCCTCTTCCATCAATTCGCTTATCAGCCGCTGTGCAACCCGCTTCTTCGGCGAACGGCTCTTGTCGAACGCATAGACCAGCACGGTGGTGTCGACGAAAGCCAGGTCTCTCTCAGCGGTCATAGAGTTCGTCGCGGCTCCACTTCCGGTTACCGGCGCGGACCAGACCCGTGTCGAACGCCTTCCTCAACCTCGCCCGGGCCAGCCGCCTCCGGCTGGGCTCCTCCACCAGCCGTGCCAGATACTCCCGCACCAGTTGATTCACGCTGGTCCGTTGATCGAGTGCCACTTTTCTGGCCGCCAGGAGAAGACCCTCCTCCACCACCAAAGTCACATTCTGTCTGGCTTTCTTCCCCATGGCTCCAGTATGGCGCGATATCTGTGCCGCACGGCTTCCGTGCGCTCGGCCTCGCCTCCGGTACTCGGCCAGGCGGGTGTACGACACAAAAGTGAAGTCCCCGGGTGAAGCTCCGCAGGAGCGAAAGAATGTAGCCCACGGCGCGAGCCGTGGGAGAATAGCGAAATCGACCAAGCCCCGGCAGGGGCGAAAGAACGTTCTTCCGCCCCCTCCGGGGGCTACCCCGGTTGCTCACCAGTCCCACAGCTTGCGCCGTGGGCTACTCTCTTTCGCCCTGACGGGCTATTAAGTACTGGCTACGCCTAGATTCCCGCGATTTACTTCGGAATTGGGATTAGGTCGCGCACCCCGGCCAGGCCGCCGTGGCCGCGGCCCAAAGGCCTGGAATGATAGACTGATTATAGAGCTCGCTTTTTGAACCCGTCCGGTTCGGAACACTGTAAAACATGGCACTATTCTCTCCGGCGCAGGTTGTCGGATATATTGCTCTCGCTCTTGGCATAACGGCTTTTCTTCAGAAAAGCGACGACCGTCTCAAGCTTTTCAACGCGACTCAGGGTCTGGTTTACGCTTTACATTTCGTTCTGTTAGGGAACCTTCCCGCCTCCGCCAGTTCGCTCCTGTCGTCATTGCGGTCGTTCCTGGCGCTGCGCTATCGGTCATGGTTGCTGGGTGCGGCGATTATCGGTGTCAACGTCGGTCTGGGCGCGGTGTTCGCCAGACACACAGCCGGTTGGTTGCCTGTGGTCGGCTCGTCGATTGCGACGATTGCGATCTTTACGATGAGAGGTGTTCCGTTCCGATGCGTGTTGCTGGCCAGCACTCTGCTGTGGTTAGCCAACAACATCCTCACCGGATCGATCGGCGGCACATTGTTGGAATTGGCAAATGCGGCCGTCAATATCTCGACCATCATCCGCATGGTCAGGTCGTCGCCTGAGGCCCGCGTTGCACCCGCGTGGCAATTCCCGCAACAATCGAGAGTATGCAGAATCGCAGCGGCCGGGCGGATAGCATCTGGGCCGACATCGAGCGCATTCGCGCGCAAGCCCCGGTAATCCACAACATCACGAACTACGTGGCGATGAACACCACTGCCAACGCACTGCTGGCCATAGGCGCATCGCCTGTCATGGCCCACGCCGAGGAAGAAGTCGAGGAAATGACCGCCATCGCACGGTCGCTCGTCATCAACATCGGAACGCTGAGCGCGCCTTGGATCGCAGCGATGTTCAAGGCGGGAGAAGCCGCCCGGCGGAATGCGCGGCCCATGATCCTCGACCCGGTGGGGGCGGGCGCCACGACATTCCGGACCGCCACCGCGCGCAAGCTGCTGGCCGAACTCTCGCCCGCAATCGTACGAGGCAACGCATCCGAGATTCGAGCGCTGGCCGATGACGAACGGAGTACGCGCGGCGTCGACAGCGCGCACCAGTCGGAAGATGCGGCCCAAGCCGCGGATGCACTGTCCGCCCGGTACGGCTGCGTGGTGGCGACGAGCGGCGCCGTGGATCTGATCTCGTCCCGTGGCAAGACGGCTCGTGTCTTCAACGGACACCCGCTCATGCCGAAGGTAACGGGCCTGGGATGTACGGCCAGCGCCCTCGCCGGCGCATTCGCGGCCGTGAACGCATCCGCGCGCGATGCGGCCGTGAACGCCATGGCCGTGATGGGGATTGCCGGCGAACTGGCCGCGGCCCATTCGCGAGGCCCGGGAACGTTTCTCGTTCGCTTCCTGGATGCGTTGTACCTGCTGAGCGAATCGGACATTCGCGAACGGGTCAAGGTACGGGAATCGTGAAGCCCCTGCCCGATTGGAGGCTGTACCTGGTCACGGACCGCGATCTGGCGCGTGGACGCTCGATTGCATGGGTGGTTGAGGCGGCCCTGCGCGGCGGAGTCACCGCTGTCCAATTGCGGGAGAAGAGTTGCCCCACGAGCGACTTCGTTCAACTGGGCCGCGAGTTGAAGAAGCTCCTTGCCCCGCACCAGGTTCCATTGATCGTCAACGATCGGGTGGACCTCGCGCTGGAGATCGGAGCCGATGGCGTTCACATCGGACAACACGACATGGACCCCGAGCGCGCGCGAAGGCTCCTCGGTCCCGGCGCCATCATAGGCCTGTCGATCGAAACCATCGAGCAGGCTCGGGCAGCTGTCTCGCTCGATGTCGACTATCTCGGTGTCGGCCCGGTGTTTGCCACTGCCACGAAGAGCGATGCCGCTCCGCCCTTGGGCCTGGCGGCTCTGGCGCAGGTATGCGCGATCTCACGCCACCGGGTTGTGGCAATTGGAGGCATCGGCCTGGAAAACGCGCGCCAGGCGATCGATTCCGGAGCTGACGGAGTGGCTGTCGTTTCGGCCATCTGCGCCGCCGGCGATCCCGAGCGGGCCGCCAGGGACCTCCGGCAATCGATCGATGCGGCGCTCCAGGCCCGCCAGTTTTCCCGATAATTCCCGAGCCTGGCTGAAATCGCGTGAAGGCTGTCGACCAAGCTTCACTTACTGGTCGACGACAGGGGTCCAGCCGCCGAGGACGAATGCCGGATCACGGTAGCTGGCGATGGTCTGGGCATCCCGTGGCTCGGTCAGTTGCTTGGAGACGCGGTGCCGCTCCGTGACGTCGATGGGATGGCCGTCGGCATCGGTGCTGTGGAACTCCCAGAAGTGAATGTGCGAGGTCTCGCCGGCGATGGGTCCCCAGCCGGCTGGCCCAATGCCTTTGAGGCGGCAGTTGATGAGCACGGCCTCGGCGTAGGGGTAGTTGAGGCCGTGATTGTCGGGCAGGCGCGCGAGCACATTGGAAGCGGGGATAGGCGCCGAGGGCGGGCTCCCCGGACGCGGGCGGTCGTTGGTAGTGAAGGTGCAGTCGACGAAGACATTGCCGTGGTTCGCTTCGGTGTTGCGAATCCACATGAAGGGTCCTACAGACTGTATCTCGCAGTGGCGGAAGAAGGCGGGGCCGACGCCGAGGATGGTGTCGCCGTCGCCGATGATCGTGCTGTCGGTGAGATAGACGGAGCCGCGCAGATTGAGCGCATCGCCGGAGCCTTTGATAGTCATGTGGCTGACTATGTTCTTCGAGCCGAAGATGAGCAGGCCTTCCGCCTGGCCATAGGCGCAATTCTTCAGAGTGAAGTTGATGAACTCGATGCCGGTTGACTCATATGCGGAGAAGGCGCAGCGGCGGTTCGGCCCCGGTTGGGGCGGATTGAACCCGCTGTTGTTGCCGTAACCGACCTCGACCTTGTCGCGATCCTCGCCGCGGAAGGTGAGATTGGCCTTGTGGCGGAAGAAGACGATCTCCTCGTAGGTGCCGTTCTTGATGAAGATCGTCACCCGCTGGGGTGGATTGTCGGGAACGAAGTCGGCGGCGCCCTGAACTGTGTTGAAATCGCCGCTGCCGTCGGCTGCCACGACCAGGCGAGTGGTGTCGGCGCGCGGAGGGGCCGGCTTGGTGGTGAAACGCCAGGCATGGTCCGTGGTGAAGCCCGCGAAGGCGCCGGTGGCAAGAGTGAAAACGCCTGAATCGATCTGCACGATGTATTTATGCTGGTACCGCAAAACCTTATTGTGGGGGTAAATCGTGGCCACGTTTCCATGGACGATGACAGGGTAGAAGTGGAAGTCGGCCAGACCGCCGAGGGTAGTGAGTTGGTAATTGTGGAGATCCGGAGGCGTCGTTCTCACCGCCGGCGTGGTAGTGGTGGGCGAGGTGGGGATGGCGGGGTCCAGGGCAATCCCCGCTCCGGGCGGGATGGCGACGAGCCGGGAGGGGTCGGGACCGGCGGGGATACTGAGGATGCCGTTCAACGGACATGCGATCCGGTTATCGTCTAAAATCTGGATATGACACGCCGCGACCTTTTAAGGCTTGCTACCTCTATAGTGGCGGGCCCCGCCATCGGCTCGTCGAAGCCAGCCGGACGACTACCGATCGCTGTTTCTACGTTGGGCTGCCCTAAGTGGGACTGGAACACGATTGTCGGGAATGCGTCGCAGTGGGGATTCGCCGCCCTCGAATTACGCGGCATCCAGGATCAGATGGATTTGCCGAAATGCGCCGAGTTCGGCGGTACTCGCCTGAAAGGTACGTTGCGGGATCTCGCGGCCGCGGGTCTCGGCATTTCCGATCTGGGGGCTTCTGCCCAGATGCACGAACCCGATGCGGACAAACGAGCCAGGCATATGGACGAGGCTCGCCGCTTCATCGCTCTCGCCCATGAACTGCACGCTCCCTATGTCCGAGTGTTCCCGAACCAGTTCATCCCGGGCGAGGACAAGCGGGTGACCTTCGCCCGGATCAGTGACGGACTTCATGAACTGGGCGAATACGCCCGGCCCGCGGGCGTGACCATCATCGTCGAGTCTCACGGTGAGTTCCGTCGCGGGGAGGACATCATACCCATCCTGGAAGGCGCGAACTCGAAGAACGTCGCCTTTCTTTGGGATGCGCATCACACGTGCGTCGAAGGGGAGAAGCCCGCCGACACCTTCCAACAACTGGGCAAGTACACGCGGCACACCCACTTGAAGGACTCCGTGCCAATCCCTGGAAAACCCAAAGAGGACCGTCACTACGTGCTTACAGGAACCGGGGACATTCCGGTTCAGGAGACCGTGCGGGTGCTCGCCAGGAATGGGTACGACGGCTATTACTGCTTCGAATGGGAAAAACGCTGGCATCCCGAGATCGAGGAGCCGGAGGTTGCGTTTCCGCATTACGCGAAAACGATGCGGAACTATCTGGCCGAAGCGGGCGTAAAACCGTAGCCGGCATTCCGCCCTCTACCCGCTGGTCCGCCTGGTCTTCGCCTATCCCTACCCCCGGTACCACTCCAGCGTCTGTCGCATGCCCTCTTCAAACGAGAACCGCGGAGCGTATCCCAGGTCGCGTACGGCCGCCGTGGTATCGGCCTGGGAGTCGCGCACGTCGCCCGCGCGCGGGGCGCCGTAGGTCGCCGGAATTTTGACTCCCTCCATCTTCTGCAGCAGCGCCCATGCCTGGTTCAACGCGATCCGGCCGCCGTTGCCGCCGTTGTAGAGCCGGCCTGAAATGTTGCCGGCGCGGGCGGCTTTCAAGTTGAGATCGGCCACATCCTCCACGTAGGTGAAGTCCCGCGACTGTTCGCCGTCGCCGAAAATCGTGGGCGAGCGCCGCTCCAGAATCGCCTTCATGAAGACCGAGAGCACGCCCGAATAGGGGCTCGAAGGGTCCTGCCGCGGCCCGTACACGTTGAAATAGCGCAGCACCACTGTTTCCAGTCCGTAGACGCCCGAGAAAACCGCGCAGTAGTACTCGCCCATCAGCTTCTGTACTGCGTAAGGCGACTTCGGACGCGGCGTCATGGTTTCCACCTTGGGCAGCACTTCGGTGTCGCCGTAGGCGGAGGACGATGCGGCGTACACCACGCGGCCCGCCTTTCCCTCCCGAGCCGCGCGCAGCACGTTGAACGTCCCGTCGATGTTCACCTCGTGCGACGGCACGGGGTCGTCGATCGACCGCGGCACCGACGGAATGGCGGCTTCGTGGAATACCACCGCCGCCCCGCGGATGAGGGGCGCGATCTCCTCGTAGTTTCGAATATCGGCGCGCTGGAAGTCGATCGACCCGCGCACTTCCTCCAAATTCGATTCGCGCCCGGTCAGCAGATTGTCGATGACAACCACCTTCCCGGCGCCCTCGCGCAGCAGGCTGCGCACAATCGCGGAGCCGATAAACCCCGCTCCTCCCGTGACAACATAGTGGCTCATAATGGCAGTTTGGCGATCTCGGATTCCAGGTGGCGCAGCGATTCGTTGGCCAGCCGCTCGGCGCCAGGCGTAAAGTCGAAAGCTTCGAGCGATACCCATCCCGCGTAGTTGCGGCGCCGCAACGCCTCCAGCACCGGCTTGAAGTCGTAGTCTCCGGCCCCGCAGTAGCGCCCGTCCAGCTCGTTCACGTGGACGTGGCGGATGTAGTCGAACCAGCGCTCCACCAGCGCCGCGTGCGGCAGTTTTTCGTCGACGGCGTTGTGCACGTCGAACATGGTCTGAATGTACGGGCTGCCGATCTCGTGCACCACGGCGACGGCTTCCTCGAGCGTCCGCACCACGTCGGATTGATCGGCCGGCAGCGCTTCCACCAGCACCCTCACCTGGCGATCGGCGGCGTGCGGCGCCACCCCGGTTAAGCCGTCGATAAAGTTGCGGGTGGCCGCGTCCCGCGTCAACCCGCCCGTGGTGGACCGCTGTTTGGGCGAGCCGAAGACCATCACACCCTTAACCCCCAGGTCCGCGCACAGATCGATCAGATCGCGGATGTGCTCCCAGCTTCGCTGGCGAAGCGAGGCGTCCGGTCCGCTGACGTGCAGCCCCTTGGGGCTGACCATCAGCCAATGCAAGCCCACGAAGCTCAACCCTTCGGACTGGATGATCTGGCGGTACTCTTGGCGTTCGGCCGCGGTGATATCCGCCGGCTTCTCCGCCAGCGTGAACGGCGCGATTTCGATGCCCGTGTAGCCGGCCTTCCGGATCGCCTGGCACGCTTTGGCGAGCGGCCATCCCTCGAAGGCCTCGTTACACATGGAATGGCGAAAGCGGTACGGCATGAATCACCAGTATAATAGGCGGCGTGGTGCCAACCACGAACCTCGAGTGCCTGCTGATCGCCGACGATCTCACGGGCGCCTGTGACGCCGCGGTACACTTTGCGCGGCGCGGGTACCGGACCCAAGTTCGCCTGGATTCCCACGGCGAAGAAACCAGCGTGCTCGCCATCAGCACCGAGAGTCGAGAACTGCGCGCGGCCGAGCTGCGCCAAGTGATGCGCGGTCTCGCCCAACGGCTTCCGATTGCCCAGGCGCGCATCCTGTTCAAGAAGATCGACTCCACTTTGCGGGGCAACGTGGGGGCGGAGATCGCCGCCGCGCTAGCCGCGTTCGGTTGCGAGGCGGCCGTGATTACGCCCGCATTTCCGGCCATGGGCCGAACCGTCGAAGGGGGTTATCTGCGGGTGGGAGGCGCGGAGGCCATCGATCTCGCCGCGCGTCTGGGTTTGGACACCTGCGCGCACGTACAGCCAGGAATGGTTTTCGCCGCCATCGAGTCCGGCGCCTGCTTCATCTCCGTGGATGCCGCGTGCGACCGCGACCTGGACGCCATTGCGCTTGCCGGCCTGGAGTCGGGGCGGCGGATCCTCTGGGCCGGTTCGGCGGGCCTGGCCTCCGCACTGGCCCGCACCTTGCCGTGGGGCGGACCCCCTGGTCCTGGGTGCCCTCCGGGCACGGCCCCCCGGCCGGCCTCTGCCGTGCTCTTCTGCATCGGCTCCGATCACCCCGTCACGGTCGAGCAGCAGCGCCGCCTGCTGGCGCTCGGCCGGCGCGAGCACGTGATGCTCAACCTTTCGGTGAGACAAACATCGGTGGAACGCGTGCGCGAGCTGGTGGGCAACGCGGCGGGCGCCGCAACGGCGCTGGTGCTCTCGGGTGGAGATACGGCATCGCTGGTGTGCCGCGCGCTCGGGGTGCGCGGCATCCAGCTCGCGGACGAAATCGTTCCCGGCATACCTTGGGGCTATCTGTCCGGTGGCGCCTTCGATGGATGGCGCGTGGCCACCAAGTCGGGCGGATTCGGCGCGCCGCATGCTCTAATCCAAGTAGCGGACTTCTTTATATGCCCCAGCCCATAGACCAACTTCCCACCATCGCGCTCACCATGGGCGACCCCGCCGGGGTCGGCCCGGAGATTGTGCTCAAAGCGCTGGCCGACCCGGAGGTGGCGCCGCTGGCCACCTGGATCGTGGTGGGCGATTCGCGGATTCTGGAGATGGCGGAGCGCGCCACCGGGCTCCCACTCGCATCGGCGCTGCTGCTCGATTCCCCGGCTTTGGGCGACATCGAAGATTTCTCATTCGGCCGGCTGGACGCGCGTTGCGGCCAGGCCGCGGTGGAGTACGTTCGACTGGCCGCCGAAATGTGCCTGCGCGGAGCGGCCGATGCCATGGTCACGGCGCCTCTGAACAAGGAGGCGGTCACGCTTTCGGGCCGCCCGTTCACAGGGCACACCGAATACATCGCGGAGCTCTGCGGCGCCGCCGAATCGCGCATGCTGCTGGCCAGCGAGAAGCTGGCTACCGTTCACGTGAGCACGCACGTGCCGTTGCGCCAGGCCTGCGATCTGAGCACCGATCGCATCGTGCGCACCATCGAGCTGGGCGGCGAGGCGATGCGGCTGCTCGGGTTCGACGAGCCCCGCATCGCCGTCTGCGGTTTGAACCCGCATGCGGGCGAGCACGGGCTGTTCGGCGAGGAAGACCAGAAGTTCATCGTTCCCGCCATCCAGGCGGCCCGCGCCAAGGGAATCCAGTGCAGCGGTCCGCATGCCGGCGACACCGTCTTCCTGCAAGCGTGGCGCGGCGCCTATGACCTGGTGGTGGCCATGTACCACGACCAGGGCCACATTCCGATGAAGCTTCTGGATTTCGAAGGCGCGGTGAACATCTCGCTGGGAATCCCGATCATACGGACCTCGGTGGATCACGGGACGGCCTTCGACATCGCGGGAAAGAACCAGGCCGACCCGCGCAGCATGAAACAGGCCATGCGCATGGCCGCGCGCATGGCGGCCGCACGGCGCAAGCGCGCGGAATAGCGGCATGGAAACCGTTGGCGCAGTCGCGGCCGACCGGCGGTACCGGTATTGGCAAACGCGCATCCTGAAATGGGTTCGTGGGCGATCGCGTGAACGCGCGGTGGATGATGGCCGCGGGGTTGGCCGTGTGCGGCCTTCTCAACTTTGCATTTGGCTGGAGCAGCACGGCCTGGTCCCTGGGTCTGCTGGCCATCGTTTTGCGCGACACGCCGGAGTCGATGGGCGTGCCGCCGATTGAGAGCCGGGACGAGTGCGCCCGCGTGCCGAAAGGCGGCTTTGGCCATCTGGTTTTTGGGAACCGCTATATCTGGCTGGTGGCCGTGGGGAACCTGTTCGTGTACACCGTGCGCTACGGAATTCTCGACTGGGGACCGACCTTCCTCAAACAAGCGCGCCACATCGATTTGACCCGCGCCAGTTGGATGGTGGCGGCTTTCGAGGGGGCCGGCATCCTCGGCATGCTCTCCAGTGCGCAGACACTGCTGGCAATCGCCGCCGCCAACCTGGCGACCAAGCAGGCTGCCGCCACGGCCGTGGGGCTGACAGGCTTTTTTGGATACCTGAGCACCGTGCTTTCGGGCGTGGGTGTCGGCTGGCTGGTGGAGCGTCATGGTTGGGATGCCGGCTTCCTGATGTTCATCGCCGCGGCGGTCGCGGGCATGCTGCTGTTCATACTCTGTTGGCCGGCGCGCGCCGACGCCTATGAGCGCTCATAAGCGGCGGCGCGCAGGAACAAAGCCAATTTTCGACGCGGAGTCGCGGAGACGCGGAGAAAAACACGGAGAAGAATTGGGAGAAATAAGAAGCCGTGTGGGGAATGAGGCTGTATGCCGATGGCGGGGGGGTGGAGAGCGCAGAGGCAGCGGAGATAAAAGAAAGTGCGGGCGAGCGGGGGGACTTGAATCGGGAATCGTTGCGGCGGCCGGGGCCTGAGGGCAACCCCTCCGGACTTCTCGCCGTGCGTATCCGGCCGCCAATGATTCGAGCCGCACCTTCGAAGCAGTGAGAAACAGGCTGAATGGCCTTTCTATACCTTCGATTCGATGCTTGACTCTCTGATATCCGATGGGACGGCAATCATAGCTATCCGCTCTCCACCGGGTGTTATAGGACTAGTCCTAAGATCTCCCCGCCGGCGTCCGCCTTTATATGCGGCTCAGCCGTGCGAGCCTTACCAAGCGCCCTACGGGAAGTTCAGCACCACCTAAGTTGCAACGCTTCGTGGCCACGAAGAAAACCGTGGAAGGAAATGCGGTGAGCAAGTCCTTCTAATTACAGGATAGCAGGCGTGGTCCAAGCGATTGGCGGTAAGTGGATGAAAATGCGAGAGAAAAAAGTTGTGACTCAAAAATCGAGTTACTCAATTTCGGGGCGAACCGCTTGAGGCTTGTCTCCTCGGACGTGTTCTCAGACCAGCTTGATCGTTACGCGGGGGCCGACCATCGCCGCCGCCCGTTGCAGGCTTGATCGTGCGATGCTTTTTGTCCGGATCACGCAGGCGATCCACGATTTGGCGAAACGAAGCCAATTCCCCCGGTTTGCGGGTGTGGGCTCGGCGGAATCACGGGTGGGGATCGGGCGACCATGGTGTCGGGCGCGGCCTTGCACATCAGCCATTTCCACAAACCGCCCGCCGGTTGTGCGATCCGCTGAAGGGGGTATCGGCGGAACGAAGCCAATTCCCCCAGTTTGCGGGTATGCGTCTGGCGGGATCACGGATTGATTGCAACGCCTTGTCCTCCCGATTACAGGATAGCAGGCGAGGTCCAAGCGATTGGCGGTAAGTGGATGAAGATGGGGGAGAAAGAAGTTGTGACTGGGAAATGGCGAGAGGCCAAATCAGGCTGGGTCGCCTGAGATCACTTCAGCGTCTCGTTGATCTCGATATCGCGTTTCAACACTTCGGTCAGAAGCTCCCACAGATCGACGCCCTTTTGTTCGGCCTTACCTGAGAAATACTCCCACACGCTCTGCTCGATGGCGGCGGGCATCAGGATCTTCGCGTCGGGAGGGAGGTGATGGAGGCCGCGGACAGCTTTGGTGAAGTCAATGTCAGCAGGCATGTCGTCATCTTCGAGCGGTGGATGGGTCAGGGGCCGTCCTGGTATTGCAGTATCTCATTCTGCGTCGCCTTGCGAGCCGAAATGGGCCGGATTTTCGTCGTTGCCGGATCGGGGTCGGACCAGAGATAAACGACCGAGAGCATCGCGCTGTTGCTGGCGCAGCCAGTCGAAAACCAGCGATCCTAGATAGTCGAACGGCACACCGTGTTTACGCACGTTGGCGAAGGCCTTGGCCTCGTCCCACACGAATTGAAGCTGGCGGGCATGCACAAGTTGGTCTCTCGTACCACGCTATGGCAAGTGAAGGAATTGCGGTGAGCGGCCCCGCGATCCGCCTGGGGCTTGCGGCGGCCGGCCGGCTTCCGCGAATATGAATGATTCTTAGAAATGTCTAAGAATGATCTTTACTGGCCGTTGGAAATGTCGTATAGTCGAACCGCTGTGCCTCTCACCGACTCGGGACAGTTCCTACCTGACCTACCAGAATTGCCGCCATATGCCAAATGCTGAGAAGTTTCGAGAGTTTTTTCGCCAGGCTGAGCAGGTCGAACCCTACCCGTTCCAAGAGACGCTGGCCGGGGAAGAGATCCAGAGCCGGGCGATTTGCGTGCCGACGGGGGCTGGGAAAACGGCGGCGGTTGTGCTTGCGTGGTTATGGAGGCTGCGAGACGATCCGGGGCGGACACCGCGGCGGCTGGTGTATTGTTTGCCGATGCGGACGCTGGTGGAGCAGACGCGGGATAAGGCGCGGAAGTGGAGAGACAGGGTAGCTCCAGACCTCGAAGTATACACGCTCATGGGCGGCGAAGTTGGGGACAGATGGGAAGTCGAGCCTGAGCGGCCGGCGATTCTGGTGGGCACTCAGGACATGCTTCTGAGCCGTGCGCTGAATCGCGGGTACGCGATGAGCCGGTACAAGTGGCCAGTGGACTTCGGACTGCTGAACAACGATTGCCTGTGGGTGTGCGACGAGGTTCAGTTGATGGGCAGTGGGCTGGGGACCACAACGCAGTTGCAGGCGTGGCGGGAGGAGATGGGCGGGTTTGGGCCGCGGGCAACGTGGTGGATGTCGGCGACGATGGATACTTCCCACCTGGCGACGGTAGACGCCGTTGGCCTCGTGGATGCGCTTCGCATCACGGAACTGGGGAATGAAGATCGCAGCAACGGCGGGCTCGCGAAGCGGCTCAACGCGCCAAAGAAGCTTACTCGGGCTCCGGAGTCGTGCCAAACGGCCGCGGGCATCGCGCAATTCGTCATAGACAACCATGCGGCCGGCTCTCAGTCCCTCGTGATTTTGAACCGTGTCGCGCGGGCTCGCGAGACGTACGACGCGTTGAATCGCATCGCTAAGCAATCACTGGATATCCGGCTGCTACACTCCCGGTTTCGCGGCCATGAGAGGCTGGGTTGGTCCAAGTTGCTTTCCGATGGGATTCCAGCGGGTGGACGTGTTTTGGTTGCGACTCAGGTGGTCGAAGCCGGCGTCGATATCAGCTCAGCCCTCTTGGTAACGGATCTTGCGCCGTGCACAGGTCTCGTTCAGCGCTTCGGGCGCTGCAATCGGGCCGGGGAGGTGGATGAAGGCCGGATCTTCTGGGTCGACCGGACAGGTGAAGAAGCGAACCCTTACGAGCCGGAAGATCTGGATCAGTCCAGGTCCCTGATTGCAGAACTGGATTCAGCTCGGATCAACGATTTGCCCCGACCGCCGGACGGGTTTGAGCATGGCGATATTATCCGACGCCGGGACCTATTGGATTTGTTCGATACGACCAGAGATCTTTCCGGGTACGACATCGATATCTCCCGCTTCATACGCGAAGGAGACGAACGGGATGTGATGGTGGCGTGGCGCGAACTGCCGGACGACGGGCCGGACCCCAAAACCGCCGCGCCTACGAGGGACGAGCTTTGCGCCGTGCCGATTGGCGAGTTCCGGAAATTCCTCGACAAGGCGCTGAAGAACAAGAAGCGGAGGGAAGCCTGGACTTGGAGCGCCATCGATCACGAGTGGCAGAGGGTGACGTCCCAGGACGCGGATCTGCTGCGCCCAGGCATGATTCTGATCGTGGATACGAAGGCCGGCGGCTACGATGTGGAACGCGGTTGGGACTTCGAATCTCTGGTCGCCGTACCGGTAGTTCCCACCGATGGCGCGAAGCCAGAAGTGGGGATGTACGACGACCCCCTGACTAATCAGAAGTACAGGCAAACGGTGATGGCCCATTCACGAGAGGTCAGGTCGCAGGCGGAACTTATCGCGGGGAAGTTGGACAACATCGGAGTCAGCGGCTTTGTTGACGATTTGCTTTATGCCTCTCTTCGGCACGACGTTGGCAAGTGCCACCGGGTGTTCCAGGAGAGCCTACACCGGCAGTTGACCGCTGACGAGGCGACAAGAGGGCTGTTCCTTGCGAAAACCGAATTTCGCGGACGCCACTCGCGGCCCCACTTCCGGCATGAACTGGCAAGCGCGCTGGCGTTGCTTCAGATGGGCGCGTCCGATCTGGCGGTCTACTTGGCGGCCTGCCATCACGGTAAGGTGCGGCTTTCGATCCGGGCTATGCCCGGCGAGACGAAGCCGGATAAACCGGACGTAAGATTCGCGCGCGGAATACACGAAGGAGACTCCTTGCCCGAGGTCGATTTGGGCGGCGGGGTCGTGATACCCAGCATCGTGCTGGACCTCGAGCCAATGCTGCTTGGTATGAGCGAGGATGGGCAGCGCTCGTGGTTGGACCGAATGATCGGGTTGCGGGACAGGATGGGTGTGTTCCGGTTGGCGTATCTGGAGGGTCTGATTCGGGCTGCCGATGCGCGAGCGAGCGCCAAGCCGGTGGAGGTGTTATAGATGGCGCACCGGATTACTCTGCGAGGTTGCTCGCCGGAGCCGATGGCGGCGTATCTGAAAGCGCTCGGCGTACTGCGGCTTGTGTCCGAGCAAGGGGACCAGGAAGCGAGGGCGTGGTGGCGAGGCGACACGTTCTGGCTGGAGTCCAGTTTGGACGAGGATGGGTTGGTGCGCTTCTTTCTGGATCGGTACAGCCCGACGCCGATTGTCGGGCCGTGGAATGGCGGAAGCGGTTTCTATGAAGGGGACAGTAAGCTTGGCCTGGAGCGGATACTTGCGACCGACTGCTCGCGCTTTCGAGAATACAGTGAAACGATCAAGACGGTTCGCTCGCTACCCGAACTGCCGCCTCGGGAACTCAGCATTGGGAAGTTGCTTCAACACTTAGAGCTTGAAGCGGCCAAGAGTGCTGGCAAGAAGCTGAAGAGACTCTCCGAACTCCTTTCTGGGGCGAGGGCCGAATTGCCGGACGCTAGCGAGAGGGCCCTTAACCTCACGGTGGACGAACTGGCCGCGGGGGGTGTCCGTGTGGGGGCGCTGAAGAAGGTGAGAACGGCCGTAAACAGCGCTAACCGGGCGTCCAGCAAGGAAGGAATTATTCGTTCTTGCAGAAATCGGCTCTGTGACCGAGCCGTCGACTGGGTCGACGCCGCCGTGATCGTGGGGCCGGACAATAAACTCTATCCTCCGCCTATCCTCGGTACCGGTGGCAATGAGGGCAATTTGGACTACACCAATGGCTTCATGGATCGGGTCTCGGGCCTGCTGCTGGACTCAGGCGACGGGCTAGCGAAGAACCTCTTACGGAACGCGCTATTCGGCGAAGCCACACGCGGATTGGAGGTTGCCGCCACGGGACAACACGATCCCGGGCGGGCCGGCGGCTATAACCAGGGACCGGAAATCGAGACCAAAAAGTTCCCTGCAAACCCGTGGAATTTTGTTCTGAGCATGGAAGGCGCGGCGGCATGGGCGAGCGGAGTCTCGCGAAGGCAGGGCGTCGGCACAGCGCATGGGGCAAGCAGTTCGTTTACGGTTCGTCCGCGGACGGTCGGGTATGGATCGGCTAGCGAGAACGATGATTCCCGCGCTGAGATTTGGGCGCCTATTTGGGAAAGGGCAACTGGATTCGAAGAATTGCGCTCGCTACTGCGCGAGGGTCGCGCCGACATTGGCCGGAGGCAGGCGTCGGATGGTGTGCAGTTTGCGGAAGCGGCTGCTTCCCTCGGCATCGACCGCGGGATCGCGGCGTTTGTGCGCTTCAGTCTCCTCAAGCGGCGGGGAGACAGCTATGTTGCGCTACCGGCCGCGCGTTTCCAGGTGCGCGAGCGGCGCGAGGTCGGTCTTATTGAGGAACTCGATCCGATACTTGCTCAAATCGACAGTTTCAAGAGGTCGGCGGCAAAGGGCAACCAGGCTGCACCTGCCCGCTTCGCCTCATGCCGCCGCGGCATTGATAGTGCGATCTACAGCTTTCTTGTGCAAGGTGACGCTGTGCGGTTTAAGGATCTGCTGGCGGCAATTGGGCGCATGGAGAAGTACTTCGCGGCTCGTGATCCTGGGAAGGAGCCGCATCTGAGTCGGCCGCTGTCGGGACTGAGTGCCCGATGGGTTCTTGCGGCGGACGATGGCAGTGTGGAAGTCAGGATTGCGGCTGCGCTGGCGTCTATCGGACCAACCGAGAAGGTGGGGCCGCTGAGGGCCGGGTTGATTTCCGTCGACCCGGAAAAGCACTGGGCATGGGCGGAGGGAAACGGCCAGGAGTCGTGGAGTGGCGCGACGTTCGCGGAACGCCTGACCGGAGTTCTGCAGCGGCGCATGATGGACGCCGAGCGGTTGGCATGCGATGCACGGCCGCTGCGCGGTTCTATTGAAGTCCATCCCCAAGACATCGCCGCATTCTTGGAAGGCAATGTCGACGACGGGTTGATTGAAGACCTCCTTTTCGGGATGACATGGATCGAGTGGTGGAAAGCGGAGACGGAGGCGGCTGAGCTTCGACGCCGCTGGTCTGAACCGGTGGCTCGGAGCACGATTCCGCGGAGTTGGGCGTTACTGAAGCAGTTATTCCGCAACGATGAAAGTCGACATCGAACTGAAGAGACTGGATCAAGTGGCTACGAACCCGCCATCATTCCGCTATTGCGCGCACAGAGGGTCGGTGATGCGTGCCAGCTTGCGGCGCGAAGGCTGCATTCGAAGGGGCTGAATCCAACCAGGGCGGTGTTCCCGGACGGAGAAGACGGTATTCGACTGGCCGCATCGCTGCTGGTCCCGAGCCGGAAACTGCAGGAGATTTCGGAATTAGTGTTGGAAGAAGACGAAGAGATTGGAGCGTACTCATGATCGAAGAACTGAAAGACGTATCGCGGCTACTGATGGAACAGGTATTGATTCCGGCGCAAGGGGACCGGTTCCAGCCGACCGGCTTCGCGGATCTAGGGGCGGCCGTTTACGAAAGAAACGACGGCCGGCGCATGCTGCTGGTGGAGTCGGCGCAATCCGTGGCCAACCGAATGGAGGCTGCCTGTTTGGATGGATCGGGTCCAGAGATAAGTCCAGATCTGACCGGGCTGCCCTATGTGAGAGCGACCCTGTCTGGCGAGTCAGGGGCGGTGACCACCTCACTGGTGGAAGCCCACAGGATTAACTCGCCTTTCATCGTTAGCAACGAGGGCTTCCAGACTGAACTGGTGAAAGAGGCCGAATACGCCAAGGGAAGGCCGCTCAACTGGAAGAAGATCGCCCATGCGATTTTCAAGGTGGACCCGAACTCGATTCTACACGGTGTGTTCATGGCGAACATCGGCGATGGTAGGGTAAGACTACCGCGCGCAATCAGCGGATTCATCGAGGCCAGCGACGTCCGCGAGGCCTCTTCAGGCGGCGTCAAAAACAATCCTCTCGACCCAACCGGGAAACTGCGTGCGGTTAACTACGACAAGGACGTATATTCCAACGTACCGTACCCCCGGACGGAGTACACGGCCCGGGAGATCAAAGCATATTTCAATCTAGACCTTGCTTTGCTCCGAGGGTACAGCTTGCCGGAAGCCGCCACAGACCTGCTCACCTTTTTGGCCTTGTACAAGGTTCGCAGATTCCTGAACGCCGGTTTGCGGTTGCGAACGGCTTGCGATTTCATGGTGTCCGGCGATTTGAAAGCAACGCTACCCGGACAGTTTGTAGTTCCGGCAGAAAGAGAATTGCTTGCCGCGGTGAAAGCGAAAATACTGGAATGCGCGGAGCTGAAACTGTTCGCTGATCCTCCGGTTACCGTACTGACAACCGAAGTGAAGTGGAAAAAAGAGGAAAAGCCGCCCGTGCAGAAATGAAGCGACCATGCTAGTCATCGAGTTGACATTTCCGGCGGGGAAGTATCATGCCACACCCTGGGGCCGGCATGTGAACGAAGGTGTGCCGGAGTGGCCCCCCTCTCCATATCGGCTGATCCGCGCTCTGTTTGATGCATGGAAGCGTAAACGGCCCGATTGGGAAGCGCACCGGGTGGAAAAGTTGCTGGCACCGCTAGCGTCCTCTCCGCCGCGCTTCCTGCTTCCACCCGCAAGTGTGTCTCACACGCGGTCATTCCTCAGCAAGAACGAGGAAGATCTGACGCAAAAGACGCTGATCTTCGACGGGTTCGTCGCGGTATCACCGCGGTCGGGAGTGCTGACGGCTTGGCCCGGCTTGACGCTCGACTCCGCGGTCGTAGCGGATCTGGACGAATTGCTGTCCGTAGTGAATTACCTCGGGCGTTCCGAATCCTGGGTGTCGGCGCGCGTACTAACGGGTGTCACCGACGCAGCGTGGAATTGCATACCGGAAGAACCCGCCGCCGATCGTTCCGAAATGGATACTGTGCCGGTGGCCTGTGCCGCCGCACGCGAGGAACTTCCCGATTGGCTTGAAGCGATTGCGTTCTCAACCGCGGACCTGTTCAAAGCGAAGCTGAGCGCTCCACCGGCGCTCCGCTTCGTGAGCTACTTGCGGCCCAGACGTTGCTTTGCGGTGACGCCCGTAGGCCGGAGAATCAAGAATACGAGACCGATTCACGGGGCACTGTTTGCTCTGGAATCGAAGGTCCTTCCCCGGTCGATCTCGACGCTCGAAATTGCCGAGCGAGTCCGGTCAAAGCTCATGGGTATCCATAAGCGTCTGACAGGGGGCGAGGAATTGGTGTCGCCGAAGTTCAGCGGCAAGGGCGCCGATGGCAAGCCGCTGACGGGACACCGACACGCGTTTATTCTTCCGTACGACCAGGATCTCGATGGCCATTTGGATCATCTTCTCGTGGTCTGCCGCGAACCGCTCGACGAACTGGAAAAGCTGGCGTTGGACCAGATGAATTCGCTTTGGCAGACGGAGGGGCGGCCCGATATTCGGTGCATGCCGATTCAATGGGGCACTCTAGAGCAGTTGCTTCCGCCTGCGCGACGGGTGGTTAGCGTAACACCGTTTGTGCCCACTCGGCACTATCGCGAGGGCCGGGGCGACTTCGGCGAATGGCTGCGGGCCGAGCTTGTCCGGGAGTTGGAGAATCACGGATTGCCGAACCCGGTGACTGTGCGGTCGGTTGAGCGGGCGGTCTTGCGCGGCGGGCAGGACTTCCGGTGGATTGAGTTCCGGCGGAATCGGAAGAAGGATTCACCACGCCTCGGCTACGGCTTCGAGTTGGAGTTNNTACGACATCTGCGATGAGAAGCGGCTGCGCAAGGTCTTTCAGGCTATGCGCGGGTACGGGGACCATTTGCAGTTTTCCGTGTTTGAGTGCCAGCTCACGGCGATGGACCTGGCGCGGTGCCGCGCGGAGCTGGGGGCGATTATCCAACATAAGGAGGACCAGGTGCTGTTCGTGAACCTCGGTCCGGCCGAGGGGCGGGGCGACCGTGTGATTACGGCGCTCGGCAAACCGTACACGGCGGTCGATGCGCCGTGCATCATCGTGTGAGGCTGCTATGGGTGCTCTACCGGTAACGATCGAGACGGAACGGAGCTTGCCGGATTATCTGCCGGCTCGCATGGTCAACGAATTCGCGTACTGCCCGCGACTGTTCTTCTATGAGTGGGTGGAAGGGCTATTCGAAGAAAGCTCGGACACCGTCGAGGGCGCCATCCAGCACCAGCGCGTCGATGCGAAGGCTACGGCGCTGCCGGAGGCGGCGGATCTGCCGCAATCGATCCACTCGCGGTCGGTGACGCTCGCCAATGAGCGGCTGCGGGTGATCGCGAAGATGGACCTGGTGGAGGCGGAGGGCGGAACGGTCACGCCGGTGGACTACAAACACGGGCGTCCGCGCGAGGGGGCCGACGGATTGGAACTGTGGCCGTCGGACCGGGCGCAGCTTGCGGTGCAGGGGATGGTGCTGCGGGACAACGGGTACCGTTGCGAGGAGGGAATCGTCTACTACCGCAAGACCGGGCAGCGGGTCCGGGTAGCGTTCGACGAAGAACTGATGGCGGCGACGGAAGGGATGATTCAACGGGCGTGGAGCACCGCCGCGGCGCCCGAGATTTCTCCGCCACTGATGGATTCGCCGAAGTGTCCGGGGTGCTCGCTGGTGGGGATCTGTCTGCCGGACGAAACCTTGGTGNNCTGCCTGCCGGACGAAACCTTGGTGTCGGAGGCGGCGGAGCGGGAGGCGGAACCGGAGCAGCTCGGGTTGTTCGAAACCGGGCGGGGCAAACCGGTGAAGCGGGAGGTGCGGCCGCTGGTGACGAAGCGCAGCGAACTGCGTCCGCTGTACCTCAACAGTCAGGGCGTGCGCGTGGGAAAATCGGGCGCGGTGTTGCAGGTCCGCGACAATCAGACGCTGTTGCAGGAGGCGCGCATCGGCGAGGTCTGCCAGGTGAACCTGATGGGGAACGTGCAGATCTCGACGCAGGCGGTGCAGACGCTGTGCGAAGCGGGGATTCCGATCTGCTATTTTTCGATGGGCGGGTGGTTCTACGGCATCACCACGGGCCTGAACCAGAAGAACGTGTTTCTGCGGCGGGGGCAATTTCGGCTGGCGGAGCAGGAGTATTTTGTGCGCGCGCTGGCGCGGCGGCTGGTGGAGGGGAAGATCCGGAACCAGCGGACCATGCTGCAACGGAACCATGTGGAGCCGAAGCGGTCGACGCTGGCGGGGCTGAAAGAGATGGAGGAGCGCGCGGCGGGGGCGGCGTCGGTGGAGGAACTGTTGGGGATCCAAGGCAACGGGGCGCGGCTGTTCTTCGGCGATTTCGGAGGCATGATCAAGCCGGACGAAGAAGGCGGCGCAACGGAACTGGCGTTCGATTGGGAGGGCCGCAACCGGCGTCCACCGCGAGATCCGGTGAATGCGCTGCTGTCGCTGGGGTACAGCCTGCTGGCAAAGGACCTGACGGTGGCATGTTACGCGGTGGGGTTCGATCCGTACGTGGGGTTCTATCACCAGCCGCGTTTCGGGCGTCCGGCGCTGGCGCTGGACCTGATGGAACCGTTCCGTCCGCTGATTGTGGATTCGGCGGTGCTGACGGCGATCAACACGGGGATGGTGACGGCGCGAGACTTCGTGCGCGTGGGCGGGTCGGTGGCGCTGACAACGGCGGGGCGGAAGGGGTTTTTCCGGGCGTACGAATTGCGGATGGACACGCTGGTGACGCATCCGCTGTTCGATTACCGGGTGAGCTACCGGCGGCTGCTGGAAATACAATCGCGGTTGCTGGCGCGAGTGATTGAGGGAGAGATTGGGGAATATCCGGTGTTTACGACGCGGTGAGCGGGTTGCGAGCGGCGGGTCGGCGACAAGAACGCAGGGGGCGCTCGCGCGGTGGTAAGCTGGCGACGAATGAGGAGTTAGGTAGTGGAGGAAGGTTACAAAGGTCGGGTCGAGGGCCGGGACTTGGGCGCCGCTCGCGTGGGGTCTCAAAGATCATTGAAAACTGAATAGGATAGGTGATAGGCTATTTCCACGGCCACGTGGCCGTGGCCCCATTGAAGCGATTCTCTTGCTGGTGGCGCTTGCCTCCGGCATTGCATTTCCACGGCCACGTGGCCGTGGCCCCATTGAAGCGGGGCAATCCAAAACCTTACTGTATCTAGTCCGTTATTTCCACGGCCACGTGGCCGTGGCCCCATTGAAGCTGTGCCCGCGCGGCCTTCGCGGCGATGATCGTCGCTATTTCCACGGCCACGTGGCCGTGGCCCCATTGAAGCCGGATCTCTTCGACCGTCGCGTGCCAGACCCAGTGATATTTCCACGGCCACGTGGCCGTGGCCCCATTGAAGCACGCCTACATCGCCAGTCTCCGAACAAGGGGCGTTATATTTCCACGGCCACGTGGCCGTGGCCCCATTGAAGCGATACAATGTCTAGTTTTTTGAATGGTAGAAACGAAATTTCCACGGCCACGTGGCCGTGGCCCCATTGAAGCTAAGTGAGTAAGGAACTCTATTCCCCTGTCCTATGTATTTCCACGGCCACGTGGCCGTGGCCCCATTGAAGCGGCCCAGTACCGCTGAGAGGTTCCGCCATCGGTCGATTTCCACGGCCACGTGGCCGTGGCCCCATTGAAGCAGGATGAGTTTGTTGTCCACCGGTAGAATCCAATCCATTTCCACGGCCACGTGGCCGTGGCCCCATTGAAGCCGTTGGCTGCGTTGACGGCAATGTGCGTACCGTTGGATTTCCACGGCCACGTGGCCGTGGCCCCATTGAAGCCGCAGGCCGAACAGCGGCGCGGGCTGGCTGATAAAATTTCCACGGCCACGTGGCCGTGGCCCCATTGAAGCGTCGTCGGTGGCCTGGTAGGGTGCCGGGTCTGGCATATTTCCACGGCCACGTGGCCGTGGCCCCATTGAAGCTTGCCCTGTCGATCCTGGTACGTAACC
>PLMF01000196.1 GCA_003142355.1 Bryobacterales bacterium | reverse complement strand
CTCGCCAATCACCGCCTGCGCCACGCCGCCGATGGCGCCCACCGCTGGCGAGGACCACTGCCCGTCGAGGATTCGATCGCCGGCGTCATTCACCTGCCACACCAGCTTGCCGGTGTTCTTATCGACCGCAATTATAGAGGGCGCCTTGGGAGCGGGTACGCCGTTGGAGGTGCCGGTGAAGATCAGCCCGCCATACGACGCCGGCGAGGAAGCCGCCTTGTTGTGTGGCGATACCCCGAGCTCCTTGATCATGTCGAGCGTCCAGACGACCTTGCCGCGCGCATCCAGGCACACCAACTCGCAGCGGTTGGTCACGTAGTACACGCGGTCGCCTTCCACCAGCGGCGCGGAGCAGACTCCGGTTTCGGGCCAATCCTTGTTCGAATCCGCGAGCTTCTCGCTGGTGTGCTGCCAGAGAAACTTTCCGTCCGATTCGCGGAAGCACATCAGCACGCCCCGGTCGCCGCCTTCCTTCGGGTTGAGCGCCGGATCGTTGTTGGTGCCGACGTACACCTGGCCGCCTGCCACCACCGGATTGCCATAGGTCTGCGATCCAAGTTTGGCCACCCACTTCACGTTCTTCTTGCTCTGGATGTCCCAGGAAGTGGGGATTCCCTGCATGGAAGAAACCATATTGCGGTCCGGCGTGCCGCCCCACATGGGCCAATCGGCGGTGGGGTCGGATGCCAACAACAGACCGAAACACAATAGGACCGCGCGCGTCATGGCTTCTCCGCGATGGCGAACAAGTGCCTGGCCCCGCGCACGATCAGCAGATCGTCCGCCCACGCCGGGGTGGCCAGAACCGGCTCGCCAATCGGATTCTTCGCGACCAGGCCGAACTGCGCGCCCGCTTTCACGACGAAGACGTCGCCATCCTCGCTCGCCAGGTACAGGTTCCCCGCCGCCGCGACGGGCGACGCCACAAACGAGTCGCCTTCGACGCGCTGCTGGTACAGGCGGTTGCCGGTCTTGGCATCGTAGGCCGTCAATATGCCGTTGTTATTGAGCGTGTAAAGCTGATCGCCGTATACAATCGGCGAGGGCAGATATACGCCGCCGCGCTGCTTGCTCCAGGCGATGGCATCGCTCGAATCNNGGCGGATAGCCCGCGGTCACGAAAATCAGACCATGGCCCGTGACCGGGGTGGTGCAAACCACCTCGGAATTGGGACTGAGCGTCCACAGCTCTTTCCCGGTATCCGCGTCGTAACCGCGAATCGCCTTGGAACCGTTGGTAACCACCTCGGTGCGGTCTTTGCCCGCGACGATGGCCGGCGTGCCCCAGGTCGGAAGCTCCGCCCGCGCGGTGCGCCACAATTCGCGACCGTCCTTCAAGTCGAAAGCGGCGATGAACGAATCCTTCTGCCGGTCGCACAGCACGATTACGGAATTCTTGTAGAGCACCGGCGAGCTGCCTACTCCCCATTCCGAATCGGGGTCGAAGAACCATCCGGCATTCTGAATGCCCAGGTCTTTCTGCCAGAGAAGCTTCCCGCCGGACGAATAGGCGTACAGCCCCTCGGAACCGAAATAGGCGACTACCACGCTGCCGTTGGTGGCGGGAGACGGCGAAGCTTGCGACGATTTTGGGTGGCGCTTGGTCTTGGGTACTCCTTCGTGCGCGGTCTGCTGCCAGAGCAGCTTCCCGGTAAGCTTGTCGAGCGCCATCACCTTCCACTGGTGCGAGCTGCGGTCGTTCGCCGAATCGGTGTCGCCGTAGAGGCCGGTCCGGATCTTTTGCGTGGGGTCGCTCGAGATCGCGGTGGTGACGTACACCCGGTCGCCCCAGACGATGGGCGACGAAATGGCGAGGCCCGGGATCTCCGCCTTCCAGACGACATTGGTTCCCTTCGCGGCGTCCCAGTGAATGGGAGGCTTGCTGCCGGAGCCAACGCCCGAAGCCGATGGCCCCCGGAATTGCGGCCAGTCGGCGGCCGTGGCGATGCTGGCCGCGGCCACGGCGATGAGGGCGGCCAAGAATCGCCCGCAAGCGGGCGAGGCAGGCGGCACCGCCTGCCCCACCTCCGAAGATGCAGGCCTTGTTATGGTGGCGCAGGCGGTGCCGCCTGCGCAGCGCCGGGTCATTGCGTCACCGCCTTCTTGAAACGGAGGCTGGCGCCGCCCTGCTTCAGCGTGAAGCTCGACGGTGAATCGAACTCCACCACCACTTGCGCCGGGGCGAATTCGAATTGCGTCGCGCTGGTGGCCTTCAGCGGAAACTCGGGTTGGCCGGTGGCCTGCATGTACAGGTTGCCTTCTTTCACGAATGCCTTGATCTCGAGCGGAATCTGGTCCGATTTGTAAGTGCCCGCATACGCTTCGATCATCTTCACATCCACGACGAATGCCGGCGCGGGTTCGCGCGCGCCCGCCTTTTTCAACAGCGCGGCGACTTCCGTTTGCTTCCGGCCGAGCGCCGTCTCATAGGTCTTGTCCAATGCCGGCTGGCTCGACTTGCCGGTCTCCAAAAAGGCTTCGACCAAGTCGGCATTCCCGGTTGCCGCCACGGAGGCCAGGACCTCGTCGGGGTTCGCCGACAATTTGCGGATCAACATTTTTGCCACGCCATAATGCTTGCGCTGGAGGACAAAATCCAGTATCGACGCCTTGTAGAAAGTGTCGTGAACGTCGGGATTGGCGCCCTTCTCGAGAAGATATCGGACCACATCCTCGCGGCCGTTCATAGCCGCCAGATACAACGGCGTTTGGCCGTAGGCCGTCTTCGTTTCGAGCGCCGCGCCTTTCCCGATGAGTGCCTGGACGGCGGCGAGGTCGCCCGTGCGCGAGGCCTCTAGCAGGTCCTCGTTGACGCCCAGGGTTGCCGCGAAAAGAAGGATTGCGACTCGGTACATGCGATCACCTTTTGACGTTGTAACAGTAAAGATTGCTCTGCTCCCGCAGGTAGAACTGGCCGTTGGCGACTACCGGCGGGGTCCACGTGTTGTAGGAGCCGCGCGGGATCTCGAACCTTGAAACTTCCTTGTAGGCGGCGGGCGTGGGGTCGATCAGCCCGACCGCGCCATCTTCGCCCATGCAATAGAGGCGCTCGCCGGCATAGATGCAATTGCCCTTGCCGACGCTGCGATTGCGCCATGCGACCTTTCCCGTTTTGAACTCGATGGCGGTGAGAATTTCACTCGAAAACCCGTAAAGGTAGTCGCCCACCAGCACCGAGGTAGTGTAGTGGTTGCGCATGTCCCGATTGAAATAGACCTCGGCGGTCTTGCCGTCCGGGGTGGGCTTGAGCAGCGTGCAACCCGTACCGTAATCGGTGGAATAGAACACGCAGCCGTCGTGCACGATGGGAGTAGCAACGTTCGCGGTGCGGTTGGCGACTCGGGAGTAGCGCCACAGCAGCGCGCCATCCTTGGCGTCCAGCCCGATGGCGGCCTCCGCGGTGAGCAGGGCCAGGGCGTGCGTGCCGCCGATATCCAAGGCAACCGCCGAGGAATAGCCGGGCCGATCGTCCTGCGACTTCCAGAGGAGGTCGCCGGTGTTCTTGTTCAGCGCCACTACAGCCGCCGCGCGCCCACCGGGTGTCGCAATGAGGCGGTCGCCATCCACCAGCGGCGATTCGCTGTACCCCCAGTTGGGCAGCCGGCCGCCGAAGCGCTCGACGAAGTCCAGTCCCCAAACGCGTTTACCGGTGGCGGTTTCGAGGCACACCAGCGTGCCATCGGCGGACAGTGCATACAGGCGCGCGCCCTCCACCGTAGGCGTACCCCGAGGACCATTCCCCCGATCGCCGTTGAAGGACTTGCCGGCCGGCGTCTTCCAAAGCTGCTTGCCGGTATGAACGTCATAGGCCATGACGAACTGCTGCCCGCCCTGCTGGCCCTGAATGTAGAGACGATCGCCGGCGATGGCAGGCCCGGAATAACCCTCGCCCAGATCCTGCGCCTTCCAGAGAAGGCGCGGGCCGCCCTTGGGCCACGAGTCCAGCAGGCCGGTGTCCGCGGATTTCCCGTCGCGGTCAGGCCCGCGCCACTGCGGCCAATCGGCGGCGGGCGCAATGACGGCGGAAAAAAACAGAATCAGACCAAGACATCGGGACATGTCGAAAGGGTAACGAATTGCGGGGACGTTCCGCAATGAGCGTGGCCGGGGGTCGGAGTAGATTTGTCTTATCCCACCTCTTCATTGGCCCGCCGCAGCAAGCTGCGCATGTATGCAATGCAGTAGGCGGTGCCCGCCCGCAGCAACCCGCTATCGCCGGCCAGCCGCGGTACATGGTCCGGCTCCACGCCGCCGCTGAACCGCACCTGCCGGAGCGCCCTCATCACCTGGTACATGTCCACATAGCCGTCGTCGGGGAGCGTTTCGACGAAGTGCGGCAGAGGTCCGGTAACGTTCCGGAAATGTACTTCGAAGATCTTGCCGCGGCCACCGAAATCACGAATCATTTCGAAGACATCCTTGCCCATGCGATCTCCGCCCTCGGACCACGTGCCCACGCAGAATGTGAGCCCCCAGTTCCGGCTATTGCCGGCGATCTCTTCGGCACGCCGGTAGCCGTCGTAATGGGTGAACAGCTTGGCCACGCCGTTCATCTTCGCGACCGGCGGATCGTCGGGATGCAGCGCCAGCTTCACCCCCGCTTCTTCGGCTACAGGCAGCACGGCTTTCAGGAAGTAGGTGTAGTTGGCCCAAATGTCATCTGCCGAATACTCCCGGTCGAATTGCCGCTTCTCCACTCTGTTGCGGAAATCGTCGAGATCGAATTCCCGCGCCGTGTACCCGCGGTGCTCGACCATCTTGGTCGTATAGGTGTTGGCCGGGTGGAAGTCATACGAGGCAATCGGAATCTCCAGCTTCCCCAGGTCGCGCAGGAACCGGCAGTACGTCTCGATGTCCTTGTCCCGCCCGGGCAGTCCCAACTGAACCTTCACGGAGCGATAAGAATAGTGGACGCCGGAGTAGATCCGCATTCCGAGACGGGCGAAACGCTGCTGGGCCGTTCGCAGGTCCTCGAAAGTCGTGTCGCCTTCGCCGATCTCGAGCCTGACCCACTGCAGGCCGATCTGGTGCAGAAAGAGCAGGTCGTCATCGGTGATGCTCTTGGCATCCAGGCGGTGGCACAGCTTGGCATTTCGGGGATCGAATTCCTCGATCGTCGTTGCCCGCTTCTGCGCCAACAAAGGTATGCCAGGCGCCGCCAGGGCAGACCGGAGAAACTGTCGACGTCGCATAGGCCCAACCTTACTCACGAGATCTTGTCCTTCTTCTTGGGAACTCCCTTGGTATGACAGTCGGCGCACTTCACCCAGTGAATGTTGTGCTTACTGTCCGTGGATTTGAACGTGGTATCCATTTTCTCCACGTCCAGACCGCAGTTGGACATTTTGGGATGGCAGGACGCGCAGGATGCCCTGGTCTGCTCGCCGTGCTGCGCGTGGCACGCCAGGCAACTGATACCCTCATGGACGCCGAGGCCGGTGCGGTCGTCGCCGCTCGCCACCTGCATGTTCGCAACGGGCGCGTGACACTGGTAACAGAGGGCCTGGCGCCGATCCCGGCTCATTTTCACCGCGCGGGCCCCTTCCAACATCACGGGCAGGGGCAGGTCCTGAAGCGGAACGTGCTGCCGGGTGCGGCGGTCGAAGAAGGCCAGCGAGGGGCGCGCGATCTCCTGCGACGGGCCGGGAACCCGGCCGGCCACATCGGTCTTGAGCAATTGTGGTCCCTGGCGGTGCATCTGGTGGCAGCTCAGGCAAGGCATGCTCGGCATGTTCGCCAATTCCGCGGGCAGCAAGCGCCACGGGCCGGTGCGGCTGACGGGGGAGACCAAGTCGCCGATGCCGCCTTCGAAGAAGGCGCCGTGGCAGCGCAGGCAATCGTCCATGGGCATGTTCCCGGTGTTGTGTTTCTTATCGAGAAAGATGCGCGTATAGGTGGCGCTGTGCGGCCCGGCCTGCCAGGAAGCGAACTCCTGGCGGTGGCAGCTCTGGCAGGGCTCCTGGATGGCCTGCACATATTTATGCGGGAAGCGGACCCGCTCCGGGAGGTCGCCGCGCAGGTGGAGCCAGGCGCGCTCCGCATTGTTCAGGTGAAACGACATTTCGAGCGTGAGCGCCCAGCCATGGCACTTTTCACAGCCGACGCCGCGGTGCGCAGAGGAATGCCATTGGTCGTAGACCTCCCGCATTTCGTGGCAACTGGCGCAGCGCCGACCGCCGCCCACTTCGTAATAGAAGCTGGCTCCCGGGACCAGGAGGGCCAGCGCCGCGATGAGGAGCGCGGATGTGAGCAGGATCTTCTTCACGAGCGCACCTTCGAGCCTTTCCATGCCTCCAGCAGGCGCTGGGACGCGCGATAGGCGTTGGCCAGGATGGTCAGCACCGGGTTGAACCCGCCGTTGGTGACGTGGACACTGGCGTCGATGACATAGACGTTATCCACGTCGTGCAGGCGGCAATCCCGGTCGACTACCGAGGTCTTGGGATCGTTGCCCATGCGGCAGGTGCCGGCCTGGTGCTGGCCCCCGCTCAAGGACGGGCCGGGTATGCGCCGCCAGGTTCGAACCGCGCCGGCCTCCTGCAACCACGTTTCGGCTTTGCCCGCCATGAAGCGCGCGATTTCGAGCGTGTGGGGGTGCTTCTTCCCGGACAGGCGCGCGACGGGAATGCCCCAGTAGTCTTTGACTTTCGGATCCACCTCGACGCGGGCGTCGAACATGGGCATCTCCTGCACCGGACCCATGATGGTGACGGTCCGCTTGTAGGCGGATCGCACGAAATCCTTGTGCGCCTGCCCCCAACGCGGCACCCATGGCGGAACCTGGTTCATGAACTGGTACGGCAGGCGGATGAACTCGTTGGCGAGCATGCCGCCTCCGGCGAGGCCGGGGTTGCCGTGGTTGAAATCGCAGATGGCAATGGAGGCGCCGGGGCCGATGTCGTCGTAGGTGTCGTAGTCGAACAGGCCGGCGGCGGCCGGGTAGGTATGGGCGTGAAGATTCCGACCTACCCAGTCGTAGCGATTGCCGAGGCCGTTGGGGAACAGCCGGTGCCTGGTGTTGAGCAGCAGACGGGCGGATTCGACGGCTCCGCAGGCGACAATCACCAGGTCGGCAGTCTGCCGCTGGAGCCGGTTGTGGGGATCGTAGTAGGCCACGCCGCTGGCGTGGCCGCGATCGTCGAGAAGGATTTCGCGGGTCATCGAGGCGGTGCGGACCTCGCAATTGCCGGTGGCCAGAGCCGCGGGGATCACCGTGTTGTGGGTACCGGTGCGGGCGTTTACCTCGCAGGCGAAACCCACGCACCAGCGGCACCGCATGCAGGCGGCCCGGCCGTTGTAAGGCACCGAGTTGCGCAGCATGGGGAGCTCGAACGGGTGCCAGCCCAGGCGTTTGGCGGCCGGCAGCAGGATCTGGTACTCCTGGTTCGGCGAAAGCGGCGGCATGGGCAGGCCCTTGTCGCGGCGCCCCTGAAAGATATTGTTCGAAACATCGCCGGAGACGCCCAACTCCCACTCGGCCTTCTCATAGTAGGGTTCGAGATCGGAATAAGCGATGGGCCAGTCTTCGAGCGTGCTTCCCGCCACCACTCCGTAGGTGGAGCGCATGCGGAAATCTTTCTCCAGGTAGCGCCACGCCTGCGCGCCGTAACTAAAGGTGCCGCCGCCCACGCAGGCGGCGTTGTTGCTGTAGGCACTCTCACTGGGCCAGACGATAGTTTCTCCGCGGTCGTCCACCACGACGCGCGGGTTGCGGTCTTCATCGGGACCGAAGGCGTTGCCGAGCACGGTAGTTCGCTGGTTGCGGAGATCGTCTTTGCGGCAATCGGCGGCCGAATACCAGTTGCCGCGCTCCAGCAGCACCACGTTGAGACCGGCGGCAGCCAGTTCCTTAGCCACCACCCCGCCTCCGGCGCCGGCGCCCACGATGAGCGCGTTTACGTGTTTCAAAGCCATGGATTCATCCCACCTTGGGCTGGTCGTAGTGCTCGCGGCCGCGGATGGGCGGGAACGGCACGCCGATCATTTTCCAGCTCACCCGGTTGCGATTGCCGCCATGGCGCGGGTCGCCATAGAAGCCCTGGCGGGTGTGGGCCAGAATCAATTCGAAAAACGCAGAGGAGCTTTTCTCGATATCAGTGAGCACTTCAGTCTGCTGCCCGGCAGGCAGCTCCACGAAACGCCCGCCGAATTTCTTGCGGCTGGCGGCATCCACGGCGGCGATGCCCTCGCGATACGCCTTCCGATATCGCTTGAAGGCCCGGGTGAGCTGGAGATCGATGTAGTTGACGGCGCGCGCCTCTTTCGCGCCGGGGTCGCGATCGGCCGGAATGATCCGCTCACAGATGGCATCCACGGTCTGGCCTTCTTCGGCGGTGAAGAAGCGCCAAGGGCTGGCGCCGTGGCTCGCGCCGCAGGAGGCAGCCGATCCGGCAACCGCGGCCGAAAGGGATGCATGGAGAAACTGTCGTCGCGAGTTCGGCATGGGGTTCCCTTTCGTCAGGAGTGCGCGAGAATGCGGTGAACGATCTCGGCGTTCTCGCGGACCTCGTCCTTGACTCGCGGAAACATGCCCACGTAAACCCCGTCGATGGGCTTGATGCTTTCGAAAGCGGTGCGGAAGGCCTGCTCGATGCCGCGCTCGGGGATGCGTCCGGCGGCCAGAATCTTGAAAGCAAAGCAGGGTTTCCTGGTCTGCCGGATTACCTTGTACATGCGCGGTGGATCGCTCTGCATGTAGATGTCGCCGGGCATCTCCATCATCTCGCCGTTCAGCACCTTCTTCCATTGGTCCACAGTGCGCCGCCGGTTATAGACGCAGCCGGCGTAGAAATCGACATCCCAGTTCTCCTCTTCCACTTGCGCAATGACCTCGGGGATGTGCGTGCCCACTCCGAC
>PLMF01000347.1 GCA_003142355.1 Bryobacterales bacterium | reverse complement strand
GCCGGATGCACCTCCATCGAGCACGGCACGTTCCTGGACGATGCGACGCTGCAATTGATGGCCGATCGCGGTGTGTACTTCGATCCCAACTTTCTGGTGCTGCACAACTATCTCGACAACAAGCCCAAGTTCCTGGGCATCGGGAACTACACGGAAGAGGGATTTGCGGCCATGGAGAAGGCGCTACCGCTGGTGGCGGACGTTCTGAAGCGCGCCCGCCGGCACAACGTGAAGGTGGTCTTGGGAACGGACGGCGTGGCGGGCGCCCACGGGCGCAACGCGGAGGAGTTCGTTTACCGCGTGAAGGACGGCGGCGATACGCCCATGAACGCCATCCTGAGCGGCACCTCGGTGGCGGCGGAATCGCTGCGCATGGGGGACCGGATCGGCTCCATCGCCGAAGGGTTCGAAGCCGACCTGGTGGCCGTCCAGGGCGACCCGCTCGAGGACATCACGGCCGTGCGCCGGGTGGTATTCGTCATGAAAGGGGGACGGGTCTACAAGAACGTGGCGCGGTAGTAAGAAACCAAAACGCGTCCCGATGAGTCGGGGGTGCCCTCTGGGCCCGGCAGACTGAGAGTCTGCGCCACGGGTCAGTCCCATCGGCCGCGGGCGCGGAGGCGGGCGACCTCTTCTTTGGCGAGTTCCTGAAGCCGGACCACGTCCACCTTGGCGGTGCGGTTCAGAGGCATCGCACCGGGCTCGAGGATCACGTAGTGAAGCGGGCGCATATACGCCGTCAGGGAACGCGCGTGCTTGCGAAGCTCGGCTCCGGTGAGGTCCGCGCCGGGGCGCTTCTCGACAAACGCAATGATGCCCTCGCTCCATCGACGGTGAGGGTGGCCCACCACTCCGATGTTGGCGACCTTCCCGGCCAGACTGCTGAAATGGGTTTCGACGTCGCCCGGAAACACCTGGTAGCCCGAGGGCTTCAGCACCCACTTGGCGCGGCCGGAGAAATGCAAACCGTGCTCGTCCACGCGGCCCATGTCGCCGGTNNTGGCCGATTTCCCCGGCGGACACCTCGGCGCCGGCCGACCCGTCGCCGTTCATCGGTTGCCGGATCGACATGGGGTAGGCGGGCATGGCCCAGCCGATGCCGCGCGCGAGGGCTGCGGCGTCGCCGGTGAGACCGGTGTAGGTGCAGAAGCCAGAGGTTTCGGTCAGGCCCAGGCCGGTCGCAATTTGCGGCGCCATCTTCAGCATTTCGTCCATGAATGGCCGTGGGACAGCCTGCCCGCCATAGACCGCGGTTCGAAGACCGGCAAGATTGCGCCGGCCGTAATCCGCAGTGCGCCACTCCAGTTGGAACATGGCGGGAATCTGGCCGATCAGAGTGACGCCCAGCCGTTCCATGGCGTCGAGCGACTTCACGGCGTCGAAAACCTCCAGCGTGACGGCGGTTCCGCCCATGAAAAGGGTGGTCATGAGCACCTCGGCCTGGCCGCCCACGTGCGACGCAGGCAAATTGCAGAGCACGCGCTGTTCCGGCGTGAAATGGAAAGCCGTGCCCAGGCACAGATTCTGGCACGCGATTCCGCGGTGGGAAAGCAGCGCGGGTTTGGGCGATCCGGTGGAGCCGGTGGTGAAAATGACCTGCGCGCCGTCTTGCTCCGTCACGTCCGATGGCGCCGGGGCCACGCCCGAGGGGGCGCGCGCCATGACATCGGCGAAGCTGACGGCGCCGGCGATGCACTCCCCAGGCGGAGCGACTTGTATCAGGTGCTCGAGCGAATCGCAGTGCCGGCCGACGGCTTCGCCCAGCGCCGCAAAGTGGAAGGCATAGCCTCGGGCGCGAATCAGCCCCAGGCAGCGCAGCACTTCGGCGGGCTGGAGCCGGAGGTCGAGCGGCGCGTGGATGACGCCCAGGCGGAAGCAGGCGTACTCGAGCAGGATGTGCTCGTTGAGCAGGGGCAGGGACGCGGCCAGGAAATCCCCCTTGCGGAATCCCATGCGCGAGAGTTCCGCGGCCAACGCCACGGAGCCGCGCTGGAGCTCGGCCCACGTCAGCCGGGAGCCGCGGGAGGCGTTCAGGATGGCGGCGTCGCCGGGCCTCTGGGCCGCCCAATGATCCACGGCGGCGTGAATGAGATGCCGGTCGCGATACTCGACCTCGAATTGGTGGAGGGTGACCCGCGGCAACGATGGGTCGATCATAGTGGTTCGCTAGTTTAGCATGGTGACATGGAAAATGCGTCTGACCCCTTTTTCTCCGTTTGTGGGTGGCGGAAGTGTACCTGGATATCTGACAATGGGGTCGTATGAACCCTGGAATCGAGAATATCCGCAAGAAGGGCAGCCGCATCGTCGCCGAGGGCGCACCCATGTTGCCGGCCGCCGCCCTGATGATGGCCGCGGGGGTCATCGACTCCCTGAACGACTTGCAGAAGCCTTTCGTCACGGTTATCAATTCGTTCACCAATCAGATTCCCGGCCACGCCCACCTGGACAGAATCGGCGCGATCGTGTGCAAGGAATTGAAAGCGCTCGGTTTCAACGTCTGGTACGCCAACGTCGGCGGCGCCATTTGCGACGGCATCGCCATGGGCCATTTCGGGATGAAGTACTCGCTGGCTTCACGCGAGTTGATTGCGGATGAAATCGAGACGATCATCGGCGCGCACCCTTGCGATGCCTGGATTGGGATCGCCAACTGCGACAAGATCGTTCCCGCCATGTACAACGCCATGGTGCGCATCAACATTCCGGCCGTTTACCTGAGCGGCGGGCCGATGCTGGCGGGCGAGGGCAACGCGGACCTGATCACTGTGTTCGAAGCAGTGGGTAAGCATAGCGCAGGCAAGATGAGCGATGCCGAGTTGCGTGCACTGGCTGAGCGCGCCTGCCCGGGTTGCGGAAGCTGCGCGGGCATGTTCACCGCCAACTCCATGAACTGCCTGGGCGAGGTCATCGGTCTCGCGTTGCCCGGCAATGGAACCATTCCGGCCGAGCGCTGGGCGGACAAGGCGGCGCGCCGGACCGAGCTGAATCCCGAGCGAGTCGAGATTTCGAAAAGGGCCGCGCACGCTCTAAAGAGGTGTCTGGAGAAGGATGTCCGGCCGCTCGATATCGTCACCGAGCAGGCTCTGGTCAACGCATTTGTGGTCGATATGGCGATGGGCGGCTCGACCAACACAATCCTGCATACCCTGGCCCTGGCGCACTCGGCGGGAATACCGTTCAAGCTGGACCGGCTGAACAAGATTTCGGCGGCCACACCCAATATCTGCAAAGTTTCGCCCAGCCGCCCCGAGGTACACCTCGAAGACGTCCACCGCGCAGGCGCGATGGCGGCCATCCTGAAGGAGATCGACCGGCACGCCCACAGCGGGCTCGACCTCGATGTGCCCACCGTCGCGGGCCGGCTCGTCGATTCTGTGTCCGGCGCACCCGACGCCGATGGAGACGTTATCCGCCCGGTGGCAAACGCATTTTCGAAGACCGGAGGGTTAGCCGTGCTCTTCGGCAACCTGGCGCCGAAAGGCGCGGTGGTGAAGGTGGCCGGCATCGGTCCGGACATGCTGGAGTACGAGGGGACGGCGCACGTTTACGAGTCGCAGGAGGACGCGCTGCGCGGCATCCTGGCGGGCGAGGTGAAGGACGGGGAAGTGGTGGTAATCCGCTACGAGGGCCCCCGGGGCGGCCCTGGCATGCAGGAGATGCTCTCGCCGACCGCGGCCATCGTGGGCGCGGGCATCCGGGCGGCGCTTATTACAGACGGACGATTTTCGGGCGGGACGCGTGGCTTATGCGTCGGTCACATTTCTCCCGAAGCGGCGGCGGGCGGGCCCATTGCGGCGGTCCGCGATGGCGACCGCATCTACATCAACGCCAACACCAAACGGATTGAGCTGAGGATCGGCGACGACGAACTTCGCCGGCGGCTGGAGGCACTGCCGCCGTTCGAGCCCAAAGTGAAGCGCGGTTGGCTGGCGCGTTACCTGCTACAGGTTTCCAGCGCGGATACCGGCGCGGTGTTTGAAATCTGATTCGGATCGAGGCCATTGACGCGTTGCGGCATCGCATTCCCCGCGATGAAGCCCGGGGCATGCGGACGGACGTCGTGGTGTACGCCAGCGAAGCCCTCATGGCGCAAATCGGCAAGGACCTCTCGCTGGAACAAGCCATGAACGTGGCAACGCTGCCGGGAATCGTGGGGTCGAGCCTGGCCATGCCGGATATTCACCAGGGCTACGGTTTCCCCATCGGCGGTGTGGCGGCCATGGACTGCAACGACGGCGTGGTCTCACCCGGCGGCGTCGGCTTCGATATCAACTGCGGCGTGCGGCTGGTGAGGACCACGCTCGAAGAGGCGGCAGTGCGGCCGCGATTGCGGGAGCTGGTGGAGCAGATCTTCCGCGACGTCCCGTGCGGCGTCGGAGGGTCGGGATTCGTGAAGATCGGCGCGCGCGATCTGGACCGTGTCCTGGTGGAGGGCGCGCGCTGGATGGTGAAGAACGGTTTTGGCGAGCAGCGCGACACCGATTTCTCCGAAGCGGGCGGCGCGCTCGAGGGCGCCGACCCGGCGGCGGTGTCGGAGAGCGCGCGCGAACGCGGGCTGCCGCAGCTCGGAACACTGGGAAGCGGCAACCATTTTCTGGAGGTCCAGTACGTGGAAGAGGTGCACGACGAAACGGCCGCGCGCGCCTACGGGATCTGGCAAGGCCAGGTGGTGGTGCTGATTCACTCCGGATCGCGCGGGCTGGGCCACCAGGTATGCACGGATTATGTCTCGGTGATGAACCAGTCGATGGCCAAACACCACATCGCGCTGCCCGACCGGCAACTGGCCTGTGGCCCGATTCGCTCCGAGGAAGGCGAGCGGTATCTCGCGGCCATGTGCGCCGCCGCCAATTTCGCGTGGGCCAACCGGCAAGCCATCCTGCACTTTCTGCGCGGGGCGTTCCAGCGGATTTTCGGCGGCGCCGCGCGCCTCGATCTGGTCTACGACGTGTGCCACAACATCGCCAAGCGCGAGCGGTACGAGGTGGAAGGCCGCCGGCGCGANNGAGACCTTCGGCAGCGTGTGCCACGGCGCCGGACGCCTGCTCAGCCGGACCGCCGCGCGCAAGGGGCGCAACGCGCGCGAAGAGCGGGACAAGCTGGAAGAGCGCGGCATCCTGGTGCGCAGCGAAACCCGCGACGGCATCCTCGAGGAGCTTCCGGAAGCCTACAAGAACGTGGATGAAGTAATCGAAGTGGTCCACAATGCGGGACTGGCGCGCAAGGTGGCGCGGCTGCGGCCCATGGGCGTCATCAAAGGGTGATTGCGAACCGAGCCTCTTGGGCCCCGTTATGCTTGACGTAATGCATAACGAATGATATTCTGAAAAATGATTGTCAGCTATCGAGACAAGCGCACGAGAGATTTCGCGGCTGAAAAACGGGTGAAAGCATTCTCTGGAATCGAACACCCGGCGCGCTTGAAGCTCGACCGGCTGGAAGCGGCGGCGGCACTCAAGGACCTCGCCGCCTTGCCCGGAAATCGTTTCGAAGCGCTGGGCGGCGATCGTAAGGGACAGTACAGCATCCGTATCAACGACCGGTGGAGGATCTGTCTGGAGTGGCCGGACGGAGCGCCGGGGCCGTCGAACGTAGAGATTGTCGACTATCACTAGGAGGACTGGCAGTGACCGCGATACATCCAGGGGAACACCTGGCCGAAGAACTGAAAGAACTCGGGATGAGCGCCGCTGAGCTGGCGCGCAAGCTGGATGTGCCGACCAACCGCATCACCGGCATCTTGAATGGGCAGCGCGCCATCACTGGGGACACGGCTTTGCGTCTGGCTCACTTTTTTGGCACGAGTGCGGAATTCTGGCTTAACCTGCAGAGCCTTTACGAGCTGCGCATCGCCCAGAAGAAAGCGGGGAGGTCTATAGAAGCGCTTCCCAGGTTGAACCACCGCGAGTGCGTTCCTGCGTAGAAGAGGTGAATGGCGCAATCAAAGGAAGCCGCGGTGATACGATGAGAAGGAAAACGCGTCCTGGGCAAGCTAAAGCATGCCCCACCCGGGAGGTGTTTGTACGCGGATTTGTCTTCTGCTCTTTCCGTTGGTCATGGGGGCACAGATTATGCCTGTGCGCCTCGGAGATTCGATCAATCTGATTCCGCCGGCTGTCAATGCCGACGGGAGCGTGGTTTTGTTCGGGGCCGCGGTGGCGCCCGATGGGGCGGTCAAGAAGGGGACCAATCTTTACCTCTACACGCCCGCATCGGTACGGCAACCGACCAGCTACGCGGGGGATTTCAACCTGACCGGCGTGACCAGCCTGACGTACGCGGCGGGAATGGCGGGCTACACGGCGCTGCCGGGCGGCGCCGGTGGGGCGGAAGAAGTTCACCTGCTGGATATCGCCAAGGCGGCGGACCGGACGCTGGCCGTGGATAAGGAAGGATGTATCCAGCCGCTCTGTGTGGGGTGCTACCGGCCGTGCGTCGGACCAGTGCACCTTTCGCCGGATGGGACGAAGGTGCTGTACGCCGTCTCGCGGACGCAGCCGTTCTTGGTGGTGAATGCCGATGGCACCGGGCTGACGCGGTTGCCGGTGTATCTGGGCGCGCTGGCTCCATCGCCGCAACGCGTAATCGGCCGCAATGGGGTGGTGGTGTTCACTTCGCCGGCGCCCAACGGTCCGACGTTTGCGGCTACGGCGACGGACGTGTACACCATCAACCTGGACGGGACGGGCGGACGGCAGCGGACTGCAGAGAATTTCGAAGGGATCGGATAGCGCCGGGAACCCGTCGATTTCGGCGGACGGGTCCGTGGTGACGTACGTACAGAGCGGGCAGATCGTGCGCGGCACGGCAATAGGACCGCTGACGAAGCTTTCGGTTTCGGCGCCGCAGTTCCCGGCGATCAGCGATGACGGCACCGAGGTGGTGTTCGGGCTCGGTCCGCAGAACGGGACGCCGGCGGCGGTGTACCGGATTCCGGTGGATTCGGCCAGAGACCTGCGGAGCTTCGAGAACGTCTACGCTCCGCGCCTGGTAAACGCGAATGGAGTGGTGAGCGCGACGGGATATGGCACGCCGTCGCCCGGGTCGCTCATCAGTCTCTATGGGGTGAACCTGGCGGCGCCTCTCGTCGCTTCGACGCCGTGGCAGATCAATGCGCAGTTGCCGCAGACGGTGGCCGCGGGCACGGCGGCGTTTCAGATCGGTTATGCGGGTGGAGCGCGGCTGCCGGCGGTGAGTGTGGCGGTCCAGAGTTCTTCGCCGGAGAATTTCTTCTTTCCGTTCATGCGCGGGCTACTGGGCGCGGTGCTGGGCTATTCGCAGGCGGCCGCGTTCCACGCGGGAACGGGTGTGGCCGCGGACCTGGTCCACCCGGCGGCCGCAGGGGAGACGCTGGAGATCTACGGCCTGGGGCTGGGGGTGACGAACCCGATGGTGCAGGCCGGGGTAGCGTCGCCGGCATCGCCTCCCGCGCGGGCATTCGAAACGCCGCGATTGCAGATCGGTGGGAAGGATGCGGTGGTGGTTTTCGCGGGACTGGAGCCGGGGTTAGCGGGCGTCTATCAGGTCAACGCGATTGTGCCGGCGGGGCTCTTGCCGGGTTTGCACAATGTGACGTGGGGGCCGGCTGCGGGAGTGGGTTTCTCGTCGATCGGCGTGAAATAGCGCTAGATTAGCGTGGCGGAGGCAGCGGGGACGCAGCAGGTGTGCTTTTCCGAGCCGCGAGCCCGGCCTGAATCGTGGACAACCGCAGGTATCCGGCGGCGGCCCGCATGCGCACGGCCTCCTTGTCGTCTTCGAGCAGCGGTTCCAGGTCTTTCTTCAAAGCCGGATCGTTTCGCAAGCTGAGGGAATGTACGGCAGCGGCCCGGACCGACCAATCCTTGTCGGAGAGCGCGTCTCTCAGAGCGTCGAGCACGGCGGGGGCCTGGTCATTGCCGAGCAGCAAAGCCGCCGATGCGCGGCCGGGGACTCCAGAGTCCGTAAGGATCGACTGCATGGACGCGATGCCTTGGCCCACGCCCGGAAACGGAACGAACACTGCCCCCTGTCGAACGGCAAATAGGAACGTGGTCTGCGGCGTGTGCATCATCCGCAGGGCTTGGCGCTTCTGCTTGGAGAAGAAATTCGATGAGGTCTTGCTTTCCCCTGAGAGGATGTCCAGCAGCGCCTGCTTGCCGGCGGGGTCGTTGCGGGCACACAGGGCCTTCGCCGCGGTAAAACTCACCTCCGGGACCTCGTCCTCCAACGCCTTGTGCAACGCCGCCGTGGCGCGCTTCGTCCTCACCTCCGACAGGCTCACCACGACAGCCTGCCGCACCTGCACGTCTTTGTCTTGCAACATTTCTTCCATGCGCGCAAACAAAGGTCCGCTCTGACCGGCCAGACTCAGGGCAACCACCGCCTGTTTCCGCGTTTCAGGGTTCTTGTCGTCCAACCCGTGCAGCAACATCTCTCTGCACTGCGCCTGGGTCGCCGCCGTACCCTGGACGGCCAGAGCCGCAGCCGCCGATAGGATCAATATCCATTTCATGTGTTCCGTGCCCTCCTGGGTTCATTATGCCGAAAGGCTGGTTCAGTGGGGCCGGAGTGGTTTCGAAATCTTGTTGTAATCCGGCATGTAGACCAGCAATCCCCCGGAAGCGGTGGTTTTGGAATAGCCCGCCACCAGGTGGTCTTTGTAATGATCGGGGAAAAAATCGAACGGATCGGACGGGTCGGCATCGATCAGCCGCATATCGGCATCGGTCATCGTCAGCCTTCCAAACCGCACCACGCCTCCGTGGTAGGCAATGTAGTTCGAGTGCCGCGCTCCAGCCGGCAAGCCCGCCTGCCCGCCATTTCCAAAGATTTGAACGATTTCGTCGCCCTGAACGCGAATGGCGGTGATGCGCCCGCGCATCTTGGGAGGCGGGAGCATCAGGGTGGGGTCGAGAATGATGTCGTTATCGTCGACGGTGAAGCCCTTGGTATTCCTGGTGTTGATGAGCTTGGCCATGTCGAGACCGAACAGTTTCATGAGACCCTTCACGGGCAAATGGGCGGCTCTCATCCGCGTAGGGTGGATGCGGATCTTCCCATCCGGCGTCGCACTCATGGCGCCCACCATCTCAAAGGGAATTCCAGGGCCCTTCCTGAGCGTGCCGGTTTGTTTGATCTCGCTGCCTTCCCTGCTGAGTTGCAGGTTTTTGAGGGGCGCGTCCGGTTCGCCGAAGACGTATGTGTTCATGGCATAGGTCATGCTGGCCAGGGTGACGCCGACTTCGGCTGAGTCGATCGCGATGATGTAAGACAGTTTATCGTCGAAGGTAGGTGGCTGGCCCTTTCTGGTGGGAAGAAACTTGCCTGCCAGATGCCGTATGTGCAGGACCAGGACGGGGTCGAGGTGGATGTTCACGTTCACGAACTCCACCTGGGTTTCAGCCTCCCCAGGCTCGTGGATTTGCGGAGGTTCAGCCACGGTTTGTGCCGCTGGCTGTGAAGCGGGCTTGGATGGGTTGTCGCCGGAGCGGCAAGATACCAGGACCACCGCGGCGGCGAACCAGAGTGCGTAGCGCATGCACCTCCGAGTATAGTCCGGCGGCGGGCGGCGGGCGAACCGTGGTTGTTATCCACGTTGTAGTGGTGCTACGCTGGTTGTGGGCCTACCGGCCCGCAGATCAAGTATGGAACCAACCGGTTCAGGAGGCATTATGTTAAAGAAATTCGTCCTGGCGTTCGCCATCCTTGCGCTTGCAGTGGCGAGCGCCGCGACCTATAAAGTCACACTGGTCCAGCCTTCCGTCGTGAAGGGGAACGAACTGAAGGCGGGGGATTATCGCCTGAGCGTCCAGAGTGACAAAGTCACGCTCGTCAATGGGAAGCAGTCCGTAGAGGTCCCAGTTAAGGTCGAGACCGTGGCGCAGAAGTACGACAGCACCGCGGTCCGTTATTCGGACGAGGGAGGGAAAGCCACGATTTCCGAGATTCGGCTGGGTGGAACCAAGACCAAGCTGGTCTTCGCTCAGTAAGCATTGGTTTGCTGGCGGATCGGGATGCCGCGGGTCGACCGTCTCAGGCGGTCGACCCGCGGTTTTGCTTTTTGGCGGCGCCGCGGCGGAGCGCCCACGGAACCAACCGGCGGCCAACCTCGTATCATGAAGGGGATAGGGCGTCGTACTATGGCAAGTCGCAAGAAGCACAACTTTTATTGGATTGCACTGGTATTGGTCTTAGCAGTCGGCGGGGTGGCTTTCTTTTCGCTGCGGGCGCTCAGCCGGACGCCGGCCAAAATCGATCCTGAAAAACTNNAAGGCCAGCGGAATCATTCTGAAACTGCCGGTGAACGTGGGGGACGTGGTGCGCCAGGGGCAGGTGATTTGCGAGCTGGACCAGAACGACCTGCTTCCCAAACTGCGGCAGGCAAAGGCGGCCCTGGGAATGGCCGACGCCATGCTCAAGAGCGCGCAGGCCGACTATGAGCGGAGCAAGGTGGAAGCGTTGGGGCCGGACGTCCCATTCCTGAAACGCGACATGGAGCGCGCGCGCCAGATGTTCAAGGAGATGCTGGTGCCGCAGACGGCCCGCGACGACGCCGAGAAGAACTACGAGCTGGCCGTCAACCGCCAGCAGCAGGCGCAGGTCAACCTGGGCGTGGCGCAAGCGGCCATCACCAAGGCCGAGGCGCAGGTGGAGCAGGCCCGCGCAGCCCTGGCGCAGTCCGAGGAGGACCTGCGCAACGCCACCATCGCTTCGCCCATCGACGGCGTGGTGCTCTCGCGGGACCGCGAAGTGGGCGACGCCGTCAGCTCGATCCTGACCATGGGCTCGGGAGCCACCTTGATCATGACGCTGGGCGACCTGCGGGAAGTGTACGTCAAGGGCAAGGTGGATGAAAGCGATATCGGAAAGGTCTACTTCGGGCAGCCGGCCCGCATCACGGTGGAATCGTACAAGGACCGGAAATTCGAGGGCAAAGTGACCAAGATCTCGCCCATGGGAGTGGAGAAGGACAACGTCACTACGTTCGAAGTGCGCGTTTCCATATCCAACGAATCGCGGAAGCTGATGGCCACCATGACGGCCAACGCCGAGATCATGCTCGAGGAGCACAAGCGCGTGCTGGCGGTTCCGGAGGGGGCCATCATTTATAAGAAAGATCGCTCGACCGAAGTAGAGGTGGCGGACGCCGCGGCCGAGAGCGGAAAGCGGCGCGTGGCGGTGACCGCGGGCATCAGCAACGGATCCAAGACCGAGATCCTGAAGGGCCTGGCCGAGGGCCAGCAAGTGGTTCTGCAGTAGGGGCCGGGCATGCCCGTCCCGGCGGGGTCCAATCGTCATGACGTACCTGCATGAATTATTCAGCCAGGTCTTCTCCAGCCTGCTGCGCAACAAGCTGCGCAGCTTCCTGACCATGGCGGGGATCGCCTGGGGCGTCGCCTCGATGGTGCTGATTGTGGCCATGGGCGACGGCTTCAAGGTAGGCCAGAGGGACCGGCTCAAGCAACTCGGGGAGAACATCGTCATCGTGTTTCCCGGGCGCACCGAGAAACAGGCCGGCGGCCGCCGCGCGGGGAGGCGCATCCGGCTCGACTACGACGACGTGCGCGACATCCGCACGGAATGCTTCCTGGTGCGCTACGTAGTAGCCGAGCTGCAGAACCAGGTGCGGGCCGTGAGCCCGTTCAACAGCGGCACGTTTTCGGTGCTGGGCGTGGAGCCGCTGTATTCCCAGATCCGCAGCATCCCGGTGGACCGCGGCCGCTTTCTGGTGGATCAGGATGACGACGCGGCGTCGCGGGTAGCGGTGATCGGCGACAATGTCCGCAAGCAATTGTTCGGCGAGCGGCCCGTCGCGCTGGGCGCGAACGTGGCCATCAACGGACTTACGTTCCGGATTGTGGGGCTGATGCCGCCCAAGACCCAGAACAGCAGTTACAACGGCCTGGACAGCGATAAGATCTACATTCCCTACTCCACCATGATGCGCGACGCGCCGCTGGCGGACGCGAATTTCCACCCTGGAATCGTGAGCGACCTGATCTACGTCCCGGCTTCGCTCGACGGGTGGAAGGCCGCGCGGGACCAGGTGCTGCGCGTGCTGGGGCGCAATCACCGGTTCGAGCCGGACGATTCGGGCGCCACTTTCATCTGGGACACCGTGGAAAACGCCCAACTGGTGGATACCATCTTCACCTCGATGACGATTTTTCTGGGGGCGATTGCGGTGGTGACGCTTACGCTGGGAGGCGTCGGGGTGATGAACATCATGCTGGTGACGGTGGCCGAGCGGACTCACGAGATCGGGCTACGCAAGGCGGTGGGCGCCACCCGCGCCCGCATCCTGGCGGATTTCCTGCTGGAAGGCATTCTGCTGGCGGGGTTGAGCGGCCTCGTGGGCTGGTTCGGCGCGTATGGCATTGCCGCCGCGGTGAACCGGCTCCCCAAGCAGGAGATGTTTGGCGGACTTCCGGTGAGTGGGACGACCACCGCCATCGCCTTCGCGGCGCTCGGCATCATTGCGGTGGCTTCGGCGCTCTGGCCCGCGTGGCGCGCGGCCTGCCTGACACCGGTGGAGGCATTGCGCTATGAGCGTTAGCTCGATTGTGGGGCGGACCCCAATAA
>PLMF01000177.1 GCA_003142355.1 Bryobacterales bacterium | reverse complement strand
GTCTGAGTGAACTCATATCGTCCATTCACAGGATACAACGGAGGTGTTTGAACGGATATGGTAACTAGCGTGTTTTCAATTACATAATTGTTGTGACTGAGATTCGGGAAGGCGAGGGGTCAGGCTACGCGCCGGGAAGGCGCCTTTTGGAGTTCCTGCACCATCCAGGCAAACCAGCCTTCGCCGGTAGCATAGTGGCAGAACATCTCCAGGTGCTCATTGTCGGAGCCGACAGCCGCAATTGCGCGCCTGAGTATCGCCTTGAACATCTCGAAATCAAGGGTTCCGGCTTGGGAACAATCGAACAGTTCTCGGCCTATGGCGTTCAACTGATCATCCCGTTGCTGTTCCTGGGACGTCATTTGTTCCATACCATCCGTAGGATGGCCTCAACCATATCGTAGCCCTGCGGGTCCTTGTCTGCAAGTCCGTCTTCGAAGCGGTACGCTGCGAACGTCTCGCAAAAATATTCCTCCGGATCTTTCTTGGCCAGAATCGATACGGGCATTGCGCGCCCACCCCACAGGAGTTTCCCGACTTGCCGCGCGCTTTCCGGCCCCGTAACGTCCAATATTGAATGCCCGATCTCATGATACAAGGTGCGCTGCATCGCATCGACCAGATTCCTCCCGGCGGCAGATACCGAAGGCAACCCGGAAGGATAGAACTCTTTTCCGTAGCTTTCGGGTGCCCGGACCGCATTAACCGCCAAGTTTCGGGAGTGCCGATCAAACGATCCCATCCAGCTTGAGTGTGGTACCCGGCCCGAAAACTCCAGCCGCCCAAGGGCGTGCCTTTCAAGGAAGCCCAGGAGCCTGGGATCGCTGTGGAGAGCCTTGAGCACGTCTTTGGTCGGCTGCCGCGGCAGCGCCGAGTAGAAACTCCTCGCATGCACGCCGACCTCGATTGGGGACGCCCACTCCGGGCGTGGTACGGGTTCCATCCTGGGAAACCGAATCGTACCACGATCACTGACGGCGCCGTGGAGCGTTTCCTGTGCCGCGATGATTCGCGAATGGCGCGGGAGCGCGCCCATCAGTCTGGATTAGCCGTGGGGCCAGCGGTGACGCGAGTACTCGATGATCTCCCGAGCGTCCAGGGCGCGGCTTGCATTCCCGGTACGGATGTAAAGGAGCTCGGGCTTGCCGCCCTTTTCATCCACGAAAACCGGGTCGGGCGAGGGCTGCACCTCGATCCGGCAGACGTCCTGCCCTTCCACGTCGTGGAACGAGACCGAGTACAGACGCGATGCCGGTTTTCCAAACTGCCCGATGAGCTGGGTCGTCAGCCAGTTCTCGAATGCGTCGCGGGAATCGGCCTTCTTGAACTGGTTGTAGTCCCCCTTCAAGCCGACCACCTTCCGCTTGTCGTTGACGCCGATGAGAAGCGTGCCACCGTTGGAATTGAGGAACGCGGCGACGGTTTTGATGACGCTGTACTTCAGAGGCTCGTTCAGGCGGTTCTCGTCCATATCCCAGCGGACCGAAGATTTGAATTCGACGGTGGCGCTCTCGCCCGCGGCGATGAGCGCGGCGATTTGCTGGTCGATGGATTTGGGAGCGAATTCCTTGAACGCGGCCAGGGCGGCATCCTTGATCTGTTGGGGCACCACGGGGAACGTCGTCAGGATGTAAGCGAACTCCTCTTCGGTGAGTCCGTACAGGTTGGCGATGATGCCGTCGAGTTCCGCGCGGAGGCGCGCGGGACCCACGGGATCCGTTTCGCCGCCTTCGTGACTTGACAGGCCGAGTTGTCCGGCAAGGGCGTCGAACTCGACTGATGTGCACAGCAGGCGCGCGGCTCGATCTACAATTGGTTCGAACTGCGCGTCGCGCTCCGTGAGCCTGGGAATTGGAAGCTGGTACACAGCAAAGAAATTGAGGTGCGAGGTTACCTTCGCTCGCACCAGCCAATCGAGGGCGAAGGAATTGAGGACGGCGCAAAGGAAGACCTGCTGGCTATCGCTGATCAGGGCGGCCGCATCGTCGCTGCGCGGAGAGACAGCGGGCAAGGTGTTCCCAAGGAAACCAGGGCTCACCACTGTAGCTATCATGGTCCGTTCGTTCGTGTTGCTCGCCACATCGCGAAACGCAAGTCTATACCCCTGATAATCCAGAAGTTGGCGCGAGTCGTGCCGTCCCCCTAGAATTGCTTTGCGCCCCTCTTTTTCGGCGACCCAATAGCGAGGGCTCGAAAACGCCGAGTCGAACTGCTGGATCATTTTCCCCTCCATCAGGGGTATCCGGTTTCGGCCTTTCTCCTGCCTGAACAGACCGCTGTCGTTCGTCATGTGGAACTCAGCAGCGAGCCGGACGTTCCAGGTTCCCGGTAATTGCTCGCCCAAGAGTGGGAACTGAAGCATTTTCTTGGCGATCCGGACGTCCATCTCGCTCTGGAATTCCATGATCGAAAGCGAGTCTGGGGACAGCCGGCGGATGAGATCGGTGGTCAGGCGTACATCAGCCTTGCCGGAGTTCAGGAATTCGTCCAGCTTGTCGCGTGCGACAGCCTCGCGAGTATTGATGCGAAAGGCGGCGCGGAAGGATTCGGTCACTCCGGATTTCTCGAAGACGAGGATACAGAACTTCTGGGCGTGATGTACCGCGTCGAAGATGTACCGTTCATTGGTAAGGCCGAACAGGCTGTCCACCTTGCCTTCGAGCAACAACATTTCCCGGAGGCGCTTGGCGCCCAGATCGGCATAGATGCCACCCGGCGTGATGATGCCGCAGCGACCGCCATCGTGCAGCAAATTATAGGCCTGCTCGACGAAGAGCTTGTAGAAGTTCGTGTCGGAGCCGACCTTCTTGCCATTCACTACGCTCGTCTGATTCTTGAAGTTCGCGGCCGAACGGAAATACGCCGCCTGATGCGGGTAGCCAGACAGATACTCGATCCATGCTTCACGTATTGCTGAGTTCTTGAGCAGCTTCGATTGCTCGGCTTCGAAGTCGTGGATGGTCATATTATTCTTGCTGACCAGGTCCGAGTACTGCTCGAAAAACTCCTTGGAATTCGGTTTGAAAATCTCCCACGGCGGATTGGTGATGATAACGTCGAAGCCGCGACGCTGGCCGTTCAGAATCTCGTCGAACTGGTAGCCCCAATGGAAGGGGCGTAGTGCGCGGATGTCGGCGGGTTTGAGTTGGCGCTTCGACACCTTTCCCATCTCTCCCTTTTTCTGATCCCACGTAGGCTGCTCGTACTTGATGCCGAGTCCGGTAAACTCCTTCAGCAGGATTTCGTCGAGGGTGGCTTCCGCGTCCTGCTGCATTTCCTGGATGTTGTCGCGCAATTCCCGCAGGTCGTCCGAATAGCTGGCCGCATGGCGGTAGGTCCCAATGAGACGGTTCTTTTCGGCGAGCAAATCGCGGTAAGACTTCTGAAACAGGTCGCCTTGCTTGTGGCGGCTATTGAACTCCTGGTCATCCACTCGCATCAACCCGATCAGGGAGTTGCCGGGAAGGATATTGAAGTCGATGTTGGGCAGTGGTTCGAGTTGTTCTACGTCGTCGGCCGAGGCTACCAGCGCCAGAAACAAGCGCAGGCGGGCGATTTCGGTGGCCTCCTCCATGATGTCCACGCCGAACAGGTTGTCCGTGATGATCCTCTTGCGGATGAAGTAGCCGATGCTGCGGTGGGCCTCTTCCATCTGGCGCAACCACTTTTTCAAGTTGGCGCTGGTGCCGAACTTGATCTTGCCAACCACCGGACCGTAGATGTTGAGGAGCGTCTTCATGGCGGCGACCAGGAAAGCGCCGGAACCGCAGGCGGGGTCGAGAACGCTGAGGTTGGGCAGGATTTCGTGGATCAGGAGACGGCAGAGGTCATTGTCGAGATCCATCAGCAGATCGGGAATGGAGGCGTAGTCGCGGTTCTTCGATCCGGGGACCGGCGTGTTCCTGACCTTCTCGAGAATGACCTGGTGAATGGTCCGCTCGCAGAGGTACCCTGTGATTTCGGGCGGCGTGTAGTAAGCGCCGAAGGCCTTCTGGTTGATGTACTTCTCGAAGATGTAGCCGAGGACGTCGGGATTGATCTCGTCGTCGTCCTCGCCGGGCACGTCGTTCAGGTTCCACGAGTAGCGGCGGAATAGGGCGAAGATGTTTTCGAAGGCCTTGTCGGGAATGGCGATGTCCGGGTTGTCAATCTCAACCTTGTGCGGCAGGAAGAGACCGCCGTTGAGGTACTTGATCTTTCCCAGAACCTGGCGGGCGGCGGCGCTTCGCTGGTCTTCGGTTTTGGCGAACCCTTCGAAGAACAGTAGCTTCAGGAAGTTGGCGTAGAAGAGATTGCGCCCCTGCTTTTGGGTGGCTTCGAGCTTGTGTTGCAGGTAGTCCTGGTCGTTGTTGTCGATGAATCCCTTCTTTTGCAGGAAGTAGATGAACATCAGACGGTTGAGGAGGACGGAGGCGTACCAGCGGCGGTCTCGCTCATTGGCGATGCCGTGGATGAGTTCGATGAAGGCGATGTGCTGGGCGCGGAATTCGTCGTAGAACTTCCTGGTGACGCGCTCGATATCGAGCGCTTCGCGGAGCCGTTTGGCGACTTCGACCACGGACATGTCGCCGGTTGGATCGAGTTCGCCGACCTCGAAGACCAGGGCGCTGAGTTTGCTCAGAAAGAGATCGCCGGGCTGGTGGATCTCAAAATAATGATCGCGCGGGTAGGATTTACCGTCATCCCGTTTGACCCAATACCACAGGCTCTCGTTTCGGGTCCCGTTGACGAAGATCAGGAGGTTTTCCTGGTGCAGTCCCGCAATCTCCTTGTGCACGGCGGCGCGCACCTTGGCGGCCGGGATTGTGCCCGCGGAGACCGTGACTTCCAACACGGAGACGCCTCCAAGTTGCGCGATCTGACGGCGGGAAAATTCCTCCCCGGCGGCCGAAAATGTCACCGGCCTGTCCGACGAAGGCCGCGACCACCCCAATTCCTCAACGAAGAGGCGGCGAAAGTCGAAGCTTCCCAGGCATTCCTTGACGCGCGCTGGCTGGATGGGCATGGCTACGTGAGGCTCCCGCCGTTCGCCGCCGCGGAAAGTCCGAGCGAGCAGATGATCCTGGGTTCTTGAGCAACCGCTTCTTCCTGCACAAGGCAGAGGCGGCCTTCCTCGCGCAACGCCATGGCAAGTTCCGCGAGTTGCTGGGCGTCATGTGAATTCTTCATCTGGCGATTCAGTTGGTCCGTTGCCGATTGCTGAAGGGGAAACCGGTAAATCTCGTCAATGGCCTTGCGAAGCTCGATGGTGTCAAACAGGGTGCCATAAACCTCCAAAGCATACTTTTTGAGGCGTTCGTAGGTGCGGAACCGCGCTCCGGAAGGGCGGCCGAGAGCGCCGCCCAGGGTCTTTTCCTCCGTGGCGGACATCTCCACCGCACGCCGGACTAGTTCGTGGTGGCATTCGAGACGAGGCAGGGCGGCGGTATCCGGACTGCATTGGGCCGCTTTCAGAATGGTCAACTGCGACTCGGTTACGGCGTTCCCACTACGATCCATCCATACGAGCGCATCGTTATCCGTGGGCGACCGCATATAGACCAGAACGCCTTCCGGGCGGCCGGGAGAAGGCGAGTGCGGCTGGGTGGAGTAGACGACGGCGGGCAGATCCGGAATGGTCTTCTGCAAGGAGGGATCGCGCTCGATGGCTTCTTTCCAGATTCGATACGCGTAGGAAGCGAGATCGACCTCTCCGTCATCGTCGCCATCGAGGATGCCGGAGCGTTCGTTATAGAGATCGAGCATGGCGGATTCATTGCTCTCGTCCTCGAAGAACGCTTCGTCCGATCCGACCACCTCGGCGTTTTCGTTCAAACGCCGGCGGACGCGGTTCCTGAGGCGAATGATGCGCTCAACGCCCTCGGCCGGTAGGAAGGAGTAGCACAGAATGCACTGCGCCTGCTGGCCGATACGGTCGACGCGGCCGGCACGCTGAATGAGCCGGATGATGGCCCAGGGCAGGTCGAAGTTGACGACAATGGCGCAATCCTGAAGGTTCTGACCCTCGCTGAGGACATCCGTCGCGACGAGCACGCGCAACTCTTCGGCCGGTTTGACCTTATCGCGCTTCTCGTTGCTCACCGGGCTAAACCGCCAGGCGAGCGCGGTAGGATCGTCGTCGTCGCCAGTCACCCCGCTTACGGCGCTGAGGTTCTTTTTTCGGAGCTCCGCGGCCAGGTAGCGGGCGGTATCCGCAAATTGAGTGAAGACCAGCACCTTTTCGCTGGGGTGAGTCCGAGTCACAAGAGCGTAGAGGGCCTGTAGCTTGGTGTCCCGATCCGGATTCCAACCGGGGCAGGCATCGAAGATTCGAAGCAGCGCGGCCGAATCGGCGCTCAACCCGGCGGCCAGCGCCCCGCGGCGGAATAGCGAGGAAGCCAGCCAGTTGAAGTGTTTCTTCGAACGGGTCGAGTATTCCCGATAAACCAGGGCCGCGCGTGTTCGGAAGTCCTCTTCGGTGCGCAGCGGGTGTGCGTTGAGTTCGGCGTCCGGGGCCTCCCCTGTAAACATTTCATCGGCTGCATTGGAGCGGTCATCGTCCGCGAAGCGCGTGTCGAGCACCTCGGCGTCCTGCGATCCGATTGGCACTGGAAGCCCATTTTCGAGCGCGTGAAGGAAAACGTAGTTTCGGAGAATGTGGCGCTCCACGGAGAGGAGGAAGGAGTGCCCACTGCTTTCGAGCCGCTTAAACAAATTGGTGCGGCAAAAACCCATCAGGCGGCGTCCGGCGCGGGACAAGTCTTGCAAGATGCGCGCCTCGGCTTGAGTCGGGGGGGAATCCGGGGCGGCTGCGACGTAGTTCCCAAGACCGTAGCGCGGCAGCTTCAGGGCATTCACGAGACCCACGATCGGCTGGCCGTATAGTTTCGCGTAGGTGTCCTTGGGGTTCTTCTCGTCGATGGGAAACTTGATCGTCTTCGGGATTCGAGCCGGAAAATAGGACCGCGTGCCGTCCTCAAAGCGGAGAAACTTGCGGCCGTTGTCCGGGTCCGGTTCGGCGTACACATCCCGGATGAAACTGCGGGTTCTGCGGACCATGTAGTGACGCATCAACTCGCGCCAGTCATCGGCGAAAGTGCTTTTTTCAAAGGCTGCAAGGGACCGGACGGAGGCCTGATAATTGCGAACGAACCCGGCTTCGCCGCCAAGGGACTTGAGGAGCGCATCGGGACGGAAGCCGAGGTCCTTGTCGTCCGGGATGAACAGCCGGAGCTGAGTCGAGAGGTCGGTGAAAGCCTTGTTGTAGGGGGTCGCGGATAGAAGAACGCAGCGGCATTCGTTCTGCTGAATGTAATCGTAGATTACCCGATAGCGGCGTCCCTCGCGATTCCTCAGGTTGTGGCTTTCGTCGAGAATGACGAGACGATAACGCTTGAGGGACGGAAGTTCCTGGAGCACGCGGGTATAGGACATCACCTTTCCTCGCAGCCCGTACCGTTCTCGATAGTCTTGCCACATCGACACCAGGTTCTTGGGGCAGAGAATCAAGGTTTCCAGATCCTGCTCGTCTTCGAGCATGCGCGCCAGCGCGGTAGCCATCAGCGTTTTGCCGAGGCCGACAACGTCGCCTATAAGCACGCCGCCGCGCCGCGTCACGTGCCGCGCAGCGAGTTGGACCGCGGCGATCTGAAAGGCAAAGAGCTTGGCTCCAAAGACTTTCGGTATGCGAAACTGAACGAGCCCTTCACGGGCGTCCTGGCAGAGGTGGTAGGCGATCTTGACGTAGATGTGATACGGCGGTATCTGGGTCTCTCGGGCCCAGCTCTGGTCGATGACGCCGGCCAGTTCGTCGGAGATGTCAAGACACCAGATGTCGTTCCAGCGCTCTTCGAACCAGGTTGCCAGTTTGCGGCACGCGTCGCGATCCATTACATCGACGTTCAATTCGCCTTGCTTTTGGAGTCCGGCCCAGGTGAGGTTGCTGCTTCCGAGATAGCCTACTTCGGGGTTAATGGGATCGGGGCGGAAGAACAAGTAGAGTTTGGCGTGCAGGGGATGGCGGAGGAAGAGTTTGACGGCCACCTTGCGGGATCTGATTTGCGCCGCGAGACGCCGCAGACCTAACTCGTCTTCGTTGGTGGGCGCTCCGAAGGTGAGTTGGTCGCGGAAGTCCTCGGCCATCTGCTTCTTCAGGCGGACGGCCGTCTGGAGGTCAAGATCGCTCGACGGATGAACGAGGCTCAGCGCATCGCGCAGTTCATCTTGAGGCAGGCGCTGCATTCCGATCAGCAGCCGGCAGCAATTGCCTTCGCCTCCGGGCCACCGTTCTACGTTAGAGGCGATCTGTTTCCAGCCTCGCAAGTTGAAATAGCCGACGCAAAAGTCTGCTCGGTCGGAAAGGTCGACCGCCTGACGCAGGGCGGGTAGAAGCTGCTGTTCGATGTTATCGAAGATGCGCGGCATCCACTCTGTTATAGCGAAGTTTGCGGCCCGGAGTGAGACCGTCCGAGCCCCCTGCGGCCAATATCCTGACGGTAATGCATGCCGTCGAAGCGGATGTGCCGCGCGGCTTGATAGGCGCTGTCGATCGCGCGGGCCAAATCCTGCCCCGCTGCCGTCACGCCGAGCACGCGCCCGCCAGCCGTCTCGAGGCCGGCCGCGCCCATGCGTGTTCCCGCGTGGAACACCGTCGCGCCGGCCGCTTCCGCCGCGTCGATCCCGCGGATCGCTTTGCCGGTCTCGTACGGGCCCGGATACCCGCCCGATGCCAGCACCACGCACACGCTCGGCCCGCTGCGCCATTCCAGTTTCACGCCGGCCAACTCGCCGCTGGCCGCCGCCATCAGCGCCGGCACGAAATCCGACGCCATCCGGTGCATTAGCGGCTGCGTCTCCGGATCGCCCAGCCGCACGTTGAACTCCAGCACCTTCGGTCCCGCCTGTGTCATCATCAATCCGGCGTACAGGAATCCCGTGAAGCGCATGGCTTCCACCGTCGGATAGATGACGCCATCCAAGATCTCTTTCGTCTGCGCTTCGGTGAGAATGGCGCCATCGCAATACGCGCCCATGCCACCGGTGTTCGGCCCCGTGTCGCCGTCGAAGACTGCTTTGTGGTCCTCGGTGGGCGCCAGCGGCACAACATCCCGCCCGTCGCACAGCGCGATAAAGCTCACCTCTTCGCCGCGTAGAAACTCTTCGATTACCAGCCGGCCCTTGAGCGTGCCCAGCGCCGCTTCGGCCTCCTGGCGGTCGTGCGCGACGATCACGCCCTTGCCCGCCGCCAGCCCGTCGGCTTTCAACACCACCGGAAAGCCGAAACGGTCGAGCGCCTGGCGCGCATCGGTCTCGTTTTCGACGGTCACGAACTCCGCCGTGGGCATGTTACTTTGTTTCAAAAAGTTCTTTGAGAAGATTTTGCTGCCTTCGAGCTGCGCCGCGTTGCTGTCCGGCCCCACGATCTTCCGGCCGCGCGCCCGGAACGCATCCACCACCCCCGCCACCAGGGGCGCTTCCGGCCCTACTACCGTCAGGTCCGCACCGATGGCTTCCGCCATCTCGAGATAGGAGGCGCCCGCCACAACCGGCAGGCACGTCCCGACTTTCGCGATGCCCGGATTGCCAGGCGCCGCAAACACCGATACCCCCGGCGACTGCGCCAGTTTCCATGCCAGCGCGTGCTCGCGGCCTCCGCCGCCCAGGACCAGAATCTTCATTTCGGTACAATCATATCAATGCACGAGAGATACGACGTTGTGGTCGTCGGCGCCGGTCACGCCGGGTGCGAAGCCGCCCGCGCTTGCGCGCGCATGGGTCTGCGGACCGCCATCGTCACCATGAATCTCGACCTGGTGGCGCAGATGTCGTGCAACCCCGCCATCGGAGGCATCGCCAAGGGCCACCTGGTGCGCGAGATCGATGCCCTCGGCGGCGTCATGGGCGAGCTCGCGGACGCCGTCGGCATCCAGTTCCGCCTTCTCAACACCAGCCGCGGCCCGGCCGTCTGGTCGCCCCGCGCGCAGATGGACAAGAAGATGTACCGCATCCGCATGCGCGAAGTTCTCGAGAAGGAACCCAACCTTCGGATCAAGCAGGCTGAAGTGGCCGCGCTTACGATTCAGAACCGCTGTGTCAGGGGGGTTCAGTTGCGTGACGGCCGCGCCATCGAGGCCGGCGCCGTGATCGTCACCACCGGCACCTTTCTGAACGGCCTGGCGCATGTCGGCGAGATGCAGTACACGTGTGGCCGGAATGGGGAAGCGCCCTCGCAGTTGCTGGGCGATCAACTCCGCACCCTCGGTCTGAAGTGGACCCGTCTCAAGACTGGAACGCCGCCGCGCCTGGATGGCCGCACCATCGACTGGAGCCGGTTCGAACCGCAGCCCGGCGATGCCGAGCCAACGCCGTTCTCGTTCCTCACCGGGAAGATCGATCGCCCGCAGATCCACTGCCACATCGGCTATACCACGGAGGAGACGCGGCGGATACTGCGAGAAGCCATCCCGCGTTCCCCGCTTTACAGCGGCCAGATCGCAGGCGTCGGCCCGCGCTATTGTCCCTCCATCGAGGACAAGATCGTCAAGTTTCCCGATAAGCCGCGTCACCAGATTTTCCTGGAACCCGAAGGCCTCGACACCAACGAGGTATACGTAAATGGCATGTCCACCAGCATGCCGATCGACGTGCAGACTGCGGTGGTGGCTTCCATCCCGGGTCTTGAGCGCGCCGAGATGATTCGCCCCGGCTATGCCATAGAATACGATGCGATCGACCCGCGGGAACTCGATCGCACGCTGCAGGTCAAATGCATCGCCGGACTCTATCTCGCCGGCCAGATCAACGGAACGTCCGGCTATGAAGAGGCCGGCTGCCAGGGCTTGGTCGCCGGCATGAATGCCGCGTGCCGTCTGGGTGGGAAGGATGCCGTCGTCATCGGCCGCACCGAAGGCTATACCGGAATCCTCATAGACGATCTCATCACCAAGGGCGCTGACGAGCCTTATCGCATGTTCACCTCNNCCGCTCGGCCGCCGTGCCGGCCTGGTCACCGATGGGCGTTGGGAGGTCTTCACGCACAAACAACGGCAGAAGGAACGCCTCACCAAGGTCCTGGAAGACCACCGTCACGGCCAGTGGCTGAAGCGCCCCGAAGCCTGCATAGCGGAGATCTCCGGATGGATCCGTGAAACGCTGGGTGAGGAGCCCGCCGTCGGTCTGCTGAACACGGTGGAGACTGAGGCCAAGTACAGCGGTTACATCCTGCAGCAAGAGCGGCAGATGGAGCGCCTGAAGCATGCCGAGCGGCGGCCCATTCCGCGGGAATTCGGCTTTGCGGGCATTCCCGGCCTGTCGCGCGAGATCCGCGATAAGCTGGAGCGGGTGCGGCCGGCGACACTGGGCCAAGCCGCGCGCATCCCAGGCGTAACCCCGGCGGCCATTGCCGTTCTCGACGTTTATCTGAGCGTCGGCCATGTTTGCTGATCTCCTCAGGCAGCGCCTCGCCGGAGTTGTCGAGCTATCACCCTGGCAGGTGGAAGCGCTTGAGGCGCATTACCAACTGCTGCTCCGGTGGAATCGCACGCTGAACCTGACATCCATAAAGAGGATGGAAGAGGCGGTGGAGCGGCACTACTGCGAGTCGCTCTTTCTGGGAACACATTTGCCTCAGGGCCGTCTGCGAATTGCCGACGTTGGCTCGGGAGCCGGTTTCCCCGGCTTCCCCGTGGCGGTGCTCCGGCCTGATTGTTCTGTCACTCTGATCGAATCGCACCAGCGCAAGGCCGTTTTTCTGCGCGAGGCCAGCCGCAACCTGCCGAATGTTCGCGTGGTTGCCAGGCGGGCTGAAGATGTAAAGGAGCAATTCGACTGGGCGATTTCCCGAGCCGTCAGCTACGCGGATTTGGCTCCGTTCCTAAAGAACCTCGCGCCAAATGTCGATCTATTGACTGGAGGCGAGGCGCCTCCCGACGGAATTGGGTTCGTTTGGCAACTCCCGATCCCGGTGCCGTGGGGCGGACAGCGCTTCCTGCGGAGCGGCCACCAGTGAGGAGGATGGCTGTTAGGAGCAAGGTTGGGGTTTGTTTCACGTGAAACAGAGCAGGGGTCGAAAGACTGTTTCACGTGAAACATTGGTTCACATAAAACGCCAGTTCATGTTAGTATGGCCGCTTGAGCAGAGTTTTCGCCATCGCCAACCAGAAGGGCGGGGTCGGTAAGACCACGACCGCCATTAACCTGGCGGCTTCGTTGGCCGCTAATGACCTTAGAGTCTTGGTCATAGACTCCGACCCCCAAGGCAATGCCACNNAAGAACCTGGTTGGCGCGAACCTCGAATTGGTAGGAATCCCCAATCGCGAGTTTCGCCTGCGTGAGCGCATCGCGGACATCCGGGAAGACTACCGCTTCGTCCTGATCGATTGCCCTCCAGCCTTGGATCTGCTCACGCTCAACGCGCTTATCGCCGCCGACTCTGTTCTGGTGCCCATTCAGTGCGAATTCTTCGCTCTGGAGGGTGTCTCGGAGCTCATGGACACAATCGACCGCATACATGATTCGTTTCAACATCCCCTCCAGGTGGAAGGCATCCTTCTCACCATGTACGACGACCGCACTAATCTCACGCGTCAAGTGGCTGCGGATCTGAGGGAGTTTTTCGGCGACCAGGTGTTCCGGACCATCATCCCGCGCAGCATACGGCTGGCTGAAGCGCCCAGTTTTGGCAAGCCGATTCTAGGTTATGACCCGCGGTCACGGGGCGCGGAGAGCTACATCAAACTGGCGAAAGAGATCCTGGACCATGAACAAAACAGACTACCCGCGCAGGGCGCTCGGTAAAGGGCTCAGCGCGCTGCTGCCGACTCGCCCGGCGGCCGGGCCGCCGCGGATGCCCGACGAAACGTCTCAGACGGTTCCTATTGATTCCATTGATCCGAATCCTCTGCAACCTCGGCGCGCGTTCAACAGCGAGCGGCTCTCGGAACTGGCCCAGTCCATCCGCACCAATGGCATCATTCAGCCGCTGGTGGTTCGCAAGGCGGGAGACCGCTACCAGTTGGTCGCCGGCGAGCGCCGGTGGCGCGCGGCGAAACTCGCCCGCGTCGAGCAGGTTCCTGTTGTGGTTCGGGACATTCCCGATGACCGCCTGCTGGAAATCACCTTGGTCGAGAACATCCAGCGCGAGGACCTCAATCCTATCGAAGCTGCCAACGCTTTCGCGCGCCTGGGCACTGAGTTGCTGCTGAGTCCGGAGCAGATCGGACATCGGACAGGCAAAGATCGGACCACCATCACCAACCTTCTTCGTTTGCTCCAACTTCCGGCCGACCTCCAGCAACTGGTTGCCGAACGCCGTCTTTCCGCCGGGCACGCACGGTGTCTGCTGGGGTTGCCTTCCGTCGATCTGCAGCGCGAAGTCGCCGAGAAGTCCGTGGCGCAAGGCTGGTCAGTGCGGCAGATGGAGCGAACCACGCAGAGGATGATGGAGGGCCGCAAACCCAAGCACGTAGACGAGGTCGGTACCGATCCCAACGTCAAGGCGGCCATTCAGGAGATGGAGCGCGTGCTGGGAACCAAAGTGCGGATCGTCGAGAAGGCCAACCAAAAGGGCCGCATCGAGATCGACTATTACTCGACCGAAGACTTGGACCGCATTTACGCAGCCATTGTGGGCGAACCGTAGGGGTCGGGCATGGCCGACCCCTACTTCAGAATCTGCAGGATATCGGCCAGCTCTCTGCGTATTTCGGGTAACGGATCTTCGGTGAAGAGTTCCTGTTGTACCCGTTCGGTCGCGCGCGGCTTGGGAGCGCGCGCCGCGGCCTGCAGCGACTGCCGCGCGCCTTCAATCGTGAACCGTTTCTCGTACAGCAGGTGCTTGATCCGCAGCAGCAACTCCACGTCTTTGCGCCGGTAAAGCCGGTGCCCCGTGCCGGATTTCTTGGGTGACAGCGTCCGGAACTCGGTCTCCCAATAGCGCAATACGTACGGCTCGACTCCCAGGAGTTCGCTCACTTCGCCGATCTTGAAATACAGCTTATCCGGAATCTCCGGAGACCCGGGCTGCAACGCGACATCCGTCATTGGTCATCCGACATCCTAACTCACTCAGTGGTGATTGTCACGACGTGCTGGCCGCGCGGCAGAAGGATGGTGCGCGGTCCGGCACGCTGGAGTGGCTCCTCGGCGCCGTCAATCTGGGTGCGGAGCGGCGGGCGGTCCAGGATGGCGATGGCACGGGCGGTCGTTTGGTAGGAGAACTCGATGGTCGTGGCGTTCACGGCGCGCGCGGCTTTTAAGTCGCCATTCAGGCGGACCAGACGTGCCCCGCGTGGCCGGTCGGTGGGTTCGACGCTGTGCGGTCCGGCGGGGAGCCAGACGGTGTCCTCGTCGGCGGCGGGCCACAATTGGCCGTCGACCATGGCGGGGCCTTTCCAGGGAAGGCCGACGCCGGATGCCGAATCCACAATGGTCTTCGGGCCCATCTTCTCGATGCGGGTAACGGTCGCGGCGGCCGAAGGCAGCAGTTTCAAGTCCGGCGGCAGCAGGGAGTTTTCGAAATACAGCGCCACCCGCTGGAAACTGCCGCCAGCGTGGTGCACAAGCTGGAAAAGTTCTGTTCCGGTTTGCTGCTTCGTGGGGTAAACATTCTGGTAGCGATCGACGATGTTTATGTCGATACCGAGTTTGTTGCGATGCGGGGTCAGCGCGCCATAACGCTCGGCGATGCTCTGGTAGCGCTGCGGTCCGAGGTGCCACACGGTGGCGGGGTCCTCGATGAGGAAGGTGAATGTGTGGGTGTCGAGCAACGGCAGCACGCGGCCGGCGTCCGCACCGATGGCTTCGCGCATGCCCGTGTCGAGGCGGTCGTCGACGTGGGTCAGCACCAGGTCGAGATGCGGTTTCTGCTGTCGCGCAGCTTCCAACTCGGCGATCCACTCTTCCTCGATCCGTCGCACCAGCTCGCTGCGGAAATCGAGAAACGCCGTCCGCGAGGCACCATCCTTGCGCGCGCCGAAGATCTCGATTGGGTCGAANNGTGCCCTCGAGCGACTCGAAGTACAACTCGGCCAGGTTGACACCGTCCCAATCGAACCGCGAGATCAACTGTTTCACCCCGGCTGAGACGGCGCGGAAGCAGTCGCGGTTGTTCAGATTCATGAGCTTACGCCAATCGACCTGAGCGTCCTGAAGCACCGCGGTCTTCTCGCGCCATTCGGGATGGTCGTCCCAGAACTTCTCACTCACATGCGGCAGCTCGAGCCACGCATAAGCCAAAATACCCTCGCGGTGACAGGCTTCGATCAACTTTGCGAGATACCCATCGCGCTCGGCGTCAGGCTCGTAGAAGTGCCACGCCGCCACGTGCAGGGCCGCGATTCCGGCTTTGCGCCACCGCGCCGCGAAGTAGGGCAAGTCCACGCGCGACCGGTAGGACGAATCGAAGAAGGCCCACAACCGCGACGAGCGGAACGGCGGGTCCATCCCCAAATCGCAGAGCGCCTCGAGCAGGTAAGGAAAGCGCTCGTACCCTCTTTCGCCCGGAGGAACCGCCACCCACAGGACAGCCCCGGCGCCACGGCGCATCCCCGCCGTCATGGGTGCGCCGGTCCAGCGTTCACTCGCGAAAACCTGCGCACCCGCCGGCAGGTCGAAGATCGGCAGTTCGAGGCCATTCTCCCAGACGATGGGAAGCTTGGGGCGGTGGACGTCGGTCAGGCTGTTGACCCGCACGTTCTCCTTGCCGCGGCGGAAGCCGAACATGTCGGCCAGCGAGGATTCGCCTTCCAGAATCAGGATGGCGCCCTTTTCCACGCGTCCGTTCCATTCCACGGACGCGGGTGCGCCGGTGCGAGCCACAAAAATCCGCGCGAGGCCAGCGGGCTGCCGCTGGAGGCCGACGGAAGCAAGGATTTCCGGCCACGCGCCGGCATCGTCGGAGAGGACGCTGAAGTACGGAAGATCGGCGGCATGCGCGACGCCCGCCAGAACGAGCGCCAGGCTAATGAGTGAACGCATACCAGAACCCCGCGCGGAGATCGTTGAAATTCGGCCGCCGCGGATTGCCCGTGTCGATCAGGTAGGCGCCGCGCAGCAGGTTAAACGTCACGTACGTCGATTGGGGCAGCAAAGAGCCTGCAATTCGGAGTCCCGGCCCTGTTTCACCGAAATTGGCCCAGTACTGGCGCTGGCTGTCGAAGGTCAGGTTGGCGTTCCAGGAAAGCTGGCCGCGCAGCGTCTTGGGGCCAAAGGCGTATCCCAAACGGGTTTGATCGTAGACCAGGAAATCGTTGCCGAAACGGCTGACAAAGACGGCATCGAGCGTGGTGTCGGCGAACCATCCGGACGATTCGCCGCGCAGGGTATGCCCCGTGCCGCGCGCGAGGGAGATGCCGCCGCGGTAGTCGGGCAGCATGTGGCCGCTGACGTAGCCGACGGCGGAGCCGGCCTCGGCCCAGCCCGTGATTCCGTGCCAGGGCGCCGTGGCCACGCCAACCGCGAGAATGAACGAGCTCTCCGAAAGGTACTGGGGCGAGGCCGCCCCAATGGTGAGGCGCGTATCGCCCACGAACCGGACGCTCACGTACGGCTGGATCGGAAAGCCGGTCCGCACTCCGGTTTTGATCTGCGCGTAGGAGAAAAAGTCGTGCCAGCGGGTGGAAAAGATCGGGTAAAGCCAGGCCGTGGTGCGAAACCGCTCGGTGACGCTGCGAAGGTTGCGCCAGGCGCGCCCGGCTTCGGCGGCGACTTGCGGGTCGGGGCTCTTGCGCGCCAGATCGAACCAGCGGAACGCCAGCACGTCCTGGTGGAGAATGTTGTAGGTCCAGCCGAGTTTCAGCATGACCTCAAAATCGCCGGGGTCGCCTTCGTGGGCAATTTGCAGGTACTTCAGCGCGTCCTTCATATAGCCGGCCTTGATGCTGCGCTCGGCCATCACCTTGGCGTCGATGGATGCGGGAGGCGCATCGCCGCGCGCCCTGAGTACTTGGGGCATCCGGAGCACGGCGCGCACGCGGTTGGCGAGGTCGTCGTCCTTGCCCGCTAGCACGCGCTCCAGCAGGGGCATGGCGGCAAGATGCTCGCCGCGGGCGTAAAGCAGGAAACCGAGTTGCGTGGCGGCAAGCAGATCGTCTGGGGCGGTTTCGGTGAGCACGCGGAATTCCTGCTCGGCCTCGGGCTCGAGATCCATGCGCAGCAGCAGGTAGGCCAACTCGCGGCGCAGTTCGCCGTTGGTGGGGTCTAATTCCAGCGCGCGCCGGAACTCGGGAACGTAGGGGTAGTGGCGCGGCAGCAACTCCCGAGCCATCTCGGCGGCGCGCGGCTCACCGCCTCGCGAGGCGGCCAGCAACGCGGCTGTGGCGTCGTCGGTGCGGCCGAGCGCCTTCCACACGCGGCCCAGGTCGACCAGCACGGAACGCCGGTCGGGCAGCAGGCGCCAGGCCTTNNGCGCTGAAGTTATCGGCGCCCATTTCGATGGCCTTCTTCCAGCGCTCGATGCCCGCGGCCAGCGGCGAGTCGATATTGCGGAAGGCCCGCTCGGCGGTAGCATCACCCGTCTTGCGGATGCGGTCGAAGATGCGCCGCGCCTGCTGCTGCTCCTTGGTTTCGTAGCACAGAAANNATGGAGGCGCGGCGCGGGGCAGCTTCGATACCCTTGAGGAAACCTGCAATGGCGGCATCGTAATCGCGCCCGCGCAGCGCCTCGTAAGCGCGGGTCAGAGGCTCGTAGGCAGGGTCCGGGGGTTGGGAGAAGGCTAACCCGCAAACCGCAAAAAACACTACACCGCGCATAGCGTTGACAGCAAGATAGTGGGGCGAGGCGGGCGAATCTCACAAAATTATCTGATGCTGCTGCGCACCACGATCGAATGAGTATACTGATGGGTGCCGCATGTCTGACCCCGGACAGAACCCGCTGACGATCAAGCGGCTGCTGCGCCCGCACTTCAAATCCCTGTCGCTGGGCGTACTGGTGGTGGCCGGCGGCAGTGTCGCGGACCTGCTGCAGCCCTGGCCGCTGAAGATCATCATCGATACGGTTCTGAAGGCGCGTGTCACCAAGGGGTGGCTGAACGATGTGGTCGTGGGGCTGGCCGGAAACGATCCGCTGGCAATCCTCCGCCTGGCCGCGCTGGCGGTGCTGGCGATCGCGGCGTTGGGCGCCTCCTGCTCTTATGCCGAGAAATCGCTGACGACCACCATCGGGCAGAAGGTGCTGCACGAGATGCGGCGCACGCTCTATGCGCAGATTCAGCGGCTCTCGCTGGCGTACCGCGACCGGCAGCAGACCGGCGATCTGATCAGCCGCGTGACCGGCGACATCGATTCGGTGCAGAGTTTTCTGGCGTCGGGCCTGCTCAGCACGCTGGTCAGCCTGCTGACCCTGTTCGGGATGATCGGCGTGATGTTCTACATCGACTGGCAGTTCACGCTGATCGCGCTCTCCATCGTGCCTTTGTTGTTCGCGGTGGTGTTCACCTACACGCGCAAGATCAAGAAAGCCTCGCGGGCGGTTCGCAAAAAAGAAGGCGAGATGGCTTCCATCATCCAAGAGGTCTTCTCCGCCGTGCGCGTGGTGAAGGCCTTCGCGCGCGAGGACTATGAGCAGCGGCGCTACGAAGTGGAGAGCATGGAGAGCGTGGGCATCGCGTTGCGCGCCCGGGGACTGAAAGCCAGGCTCTCGCCGATGGTGGAAATGATCGTGGCCGGCGGCACCTGCATGGTTCTGTGGTTTGGCGCGCGCATGGTTCTGGACGGCAGCCTGTCGACCGGCTCGCTGATCGTTTTCGTCCTGTATCTGGGAAGGATGTATAAACCGATGCAGGAGCTTTCGAAGATGACCGATACCTATACCAAGGCTGCGGTGGCGTGGGAACGCATTCAGGAAGTGTTGCAGACCAAGCGGGACATAGAGGATTTGCCGGGCGCCGTGCCCGCTCCGCCGTTCCAGGGCAGCATCGAATTCGACCACGTCGCCTTCAGCTACGGTCCCAAGTTGCCGGTGCTCCACGACATGAGCTTCCGCATCGCGCCGGGAGAGATGGCGGCGCTGGTGGGCCCGACCGGTTCCGGAAAATCGACCATCACCAGCCTGGTGGCGCGCTTCTACGATCCCACCGCCGGGGTGGTGAAGATCGATGGATGCGACATCCGGCAGTTCCAGCAGTCGACGCTGCGTCAGCAGATCGGCTTCGTGCTGCAGGAGACGCTGTTGTTCCACGGGACCATCGCAACCAATATCGCGTACGGCAAGTCGGACGCGACCATGGAAGAGATCGTGCGCGCCGCGGAACTGGCCAATGCCAGCGAGTTCATCGATAAGATGCCGGACGGCTACGACACGGTGGTGGGTGAGCGCGGGGTGACGCTTTCCGGCGGGCAGCGCCAGCGCATCGCCATCGCGCGGGCGCTGATCCGCAGCCTCCCGATTTTGATTCTGGACGAGCCGACAACGGGCCTCGATGCGGAGTCCGAGCGACTGGTCTTCGATGCCCTGAACCGGCTGATGGAAGGCAAGACGTCGATTGTGATCGCCCATCGGCTGGCCACCATCCAGCGGGCGGACAGGATTTTCGTGATCGAGGGCGGAGAGATCGTGGAGACCGGCAAGCACGACGAACTACTCGCAAAGGGCGGCCTGTACGCCAAGCTTCACGACATCCAGTTCCGCGTGCAGGAGCGGACACCCGAATCGCAGACCACCAGCGCAGATTTGTAGCCCGGCGGCGCCGCACCGTGGCGGCCTATGGGATCGCCGCCCAGTCTTCGATCTGAAGCCCCGCAATGCGCCCAAATTCGCGGACGTTGTGCGTTGCCAGGACGTGACCACGCGTCGAGGCGATCCCTGCAATGAGCACATCGTAGGCGCCTATCCGTTCACCCCGGCTTTCCAGGTCCGCCCTGATGGCGCCAGATCGTTCACCCGCGTCCTGGTCCAACTCCACCAGTTGAAAAGCAGAGCAAAACTGCCGGCATCTGCCAATGCTCTCTTGCGGTTTCCGGCTACGCAACGCGCCAAACATCAACTCGGCAACGGTCACAGTCGAGAGTAAGACCGCATTCCGATTTCTGGAAGCCAATTACTCAGCCACATGAACATTGCGCCCGCGCAGCAACTCGATTGCGATGTCAGTGTCAAGCAGCCAGGTCGTCACAAATTGGCCCGGTTTTCCACGGGCGGCTGGGCGGAGCGTTCAAGTTCCGGCAGGCTCCCAATCAACTCCGTGAATAACTCCGCAGGCCAACCATGCTGGACGGCCTCATCCACCACACGGGCCGGTACGGCAGCGTGCAGAGGCGCTTCCCCGCACCCGGCTTGTGCAAGGTCATGGACGATCCGCGCCACCTCGTCGACCTGTTCCGGACGCAGCCTCTTGAGTTGGATAATGACTTCCTCCACTGACGCCATACTTCCACCCTACGCCACGTAGCGCCGAAAATCCACATTGTAGTAGCCGCCGAAATTCGCCTTTGTTCCGGGAACTTTCTTCGCGAGTCGGCACTCGGGTAAGGCGGGCTGTTCACCTCGCAGGTCCGGAATCGTAAAGGAACACAAGGCGCCTTGCGGGGAGTTTGCTGGGCGGAAGGGAGTTTCGGGGCAGGAACCGGGTTCGGCTGTCAACTATGCGGTTTGAGCGTCTTTCGTCCACCTGACGCGAAGCGGGACTCCACCGGAGTGAACTGCGAACGCTGTTGGACCGGAGCCGGGCGGACAACCGACCGTCCTGGGACCCTGCGACAGAAGTGTCCGTTCCCTAAACCGCTCGTCGGCTCTGGAAATCCTAAGGTCGTATGCTAAAATCCAACACGGTAACCCACACTCAAGCGTTCGTCGAAAGTATACAACTTGGAGGGACACAGTGCAGCCTGATAAATGCCCTGGACCTACAGTACAGGAGGTCCATATCGATTTTCTTCTCGAAGAGGAGTTCAGCGTCGATTTGAACTTTCTTCAACGCTTCATCGAAGCTGCTGGTCAACACGGTGCCCCGCTTCAGGTGCAGCGTGTCGAACACTCGGTGTCGGATAACCACGGCGAAGCTGATCTCATTGTGGTTTATCAGGAGGTTGAGGGCAGCGGAGATCGGGTTGCGATCCTTATTGAGGACAAGATCCGCGCAGGATTTCAGCCCCGCCAACCGGACAGGTATCACGAGCGCGGCGAGTCCGGGAAGGGCATTAGGTGGAACAGATACTGGACCTGTCTCATCGCGCCCAAGAGTTATGCGAGGTCCAACTCTGACCACGGGTTTGATGCCGTTGTAACGCTCGAACAGATCACGGAATGGATAGCTGCTACGGAACCCAAACGGCGTGAGTTTAAGGTCAGGGCGATCGATCAGGCAATCAAGAAAGCTGAGGGCTCCGGCGTCCAAGTGGTCGACCAGGAAATGACGGCATTTCGCAAGAGCCATTACGCGTTTTTCGAGGAATTCTTCGCAGATCAGCGAGAAGATGTCCAAATGCGCCTACCAGCAGACACTTGGTGGGGCGACGCGTGGTTCGAAATCCGTAGCAGGTTACTGCCTAGTGGCGCATACATTAATCACAAATCCCAAGCCGGATTTGTCGGCTCACGTTTCCCAACAAAGATGCCGCACTTCTGAAGCCTATCGAGCCATGGTTAGAGGCGGGTATGCGGATTGAGCAGACCACAAAGAGTGCCGCCATCCGGCTTGTAGTCCACAAGATCGACCACTTCAGCGATTTTGACCAAGAACGGGCCAAGGTCGCGGAAGCACTTTCAGCCGTGAGAAGGCTGTTGCATTTCTATACTCGTGAACGCCATCGACTGGAGCCGACTTTGGTGAGTGCGAAAGCCGTTGCCGCTCTATAAAGGTCAGCGTTAGTCTAAAAGCGCTTTGATTCCGTGGCATCGTTGAGGAATCGAATGGCCGGGGAGAAATGGAAGCACAACAATCGCTAAATCAGCTCGAGAAGAAAGCCGAAGGCGGAGACGGATCAGCGGCACGCGAGCTTGGGGATCGTTACAGAAACGGGGCTGGCGTCCAGCAGGACTGGAGCATGGCACTCGGCTGGTACAGTCGTGGTGGGGGGCGACACAGATACAAATGCTGCCATAGCGGGAGCCCTTTTGGGCGCGGTCCAAGGGCGTAGCGCGATCCCGATACAGTGGATGGATCGGGTTTTGAGTTGCAGGCCAATCTCGGGCATATCCGGAGTCAAGCATCCCAGGCCCGAGGCGTTTTGGCCGGTTGATGCGCTTGTGCTTGCCGAACGGCTGCTTTGGCTTGGGCGAAAGCAGCAACCGGACTAATTCGCGGTGGAGCGGGGATCAATCGCTGCTATACCCGCCGAGCCAGTCGTCCGCCAGCCGGAAGCGCGCGGTTCGGGGATAGCGGGCCAGTCAACCTGTAGCGCTGTTTCCTTGACTTCAAAAGGGGGCGGCGGTAGGTTAGGTTGTAGAGGGGCGCCGATGACCATCACCGTTGACATCAGACCCGAGGTTCAGTCTGAACTCGCCCGTCAGGCCGCAATGCGTGGAACGCCAGTTGCAACCTATGCCGCCAGCTTGCTCGAAGAGGCTGTCCACATTCCCGCCGACGTGTCCGCACCTGTGCGCGGCAGGAGCCTGCGAGAGGTATTCGAAGCCGTGAGGGGTCTTGCGGATGACGTCGATTTCAGCCGCCAGCCTACTACCGATCGCCCGGTTGACCTGGCGTGAGCGGCTTTCTGCTCGATACGAACATCCCATCCGAGCTCATTCGCACTCGTCCCGAGCCCCGCGTCGGCGAGTGGGTTTACTCCCAGGACGAAGAGTCGCTCTATCTGAGCGCCGTGTCCATCGGCGAACTGAGGCGAGGATTTGTAATTCTGCCAAAAGGCAAGCGGCGCACCAAATTGGAGTTGTGGTTCGAGAAGGACTTGATGCTCCGGTTTCGCGGGCGGATTCTGCCGGTCACGTACTCGATAGCCGACCGATGGGGCAAGCTCCACGGGGAACGTCAATTACGAGGCACTCCCTTAAATATGGCGGATGGCATGATCGCAGCCACGGCGCTGGAGCACAATCCGACTGTTGTGACGCGAAACGTAAGGGATTTCGCCGGTCTTGGCGTCGCCATCCTCAATCCGTGGGACGCCGCGTGATTGCCCCTACGGCAGAACCACCAGCGGCGCTCGCAGGAATTCGAACTTCTTCGCGATTTCGTCGATCACGTCCACCTGGCAGGTGTATCGGCCCGGCTTCAGCGTAGTCAGTGGAACCTGGAACTGCACCGGCAGCGTGCCCTGGCGGGTTGTCGAGAGCGTGCTGAGCTCGACCGGCGCCGACTCGAAGGCCTTGCGGCCCTGGCGATAGAAGCTCACGACCGCCACCACGCGCGGCTTCTTGGTGCCTGCCTGCTGCGCCGGATCGTAGACTTCGAAATAGACGTATAGGTTCTGCTTACTGGTGAGGGTTCGTGTGATGCTGGGAATCAGCTTCTGACCTTCGTACACCAGGGGATGGTTGACCAGGAACTTCTGATTGGCGCCGGCGCCGATGGCCTCGGCGATGGGCTGGCGCTGTCCGCTCCAGACCACCGAACTGACACGCAGGCCCTCCCGATCCGCATTCAGGTTGGGAACGGCGAAGTCCGTCTCGAAAGTGCCCATCTTGCCGCCCTGGTTTTCGCGCGCCAGAAACTTGAGGCGGTACTTGCCGGGCGAAAGCGTAAAGCCCGTGTCGTATTGGATGTTCTTGCCGGCGAGCTGTGCGGCGCCCTCGCCCATTTTGACTTTGATAGTATCGCGCACGTTGCCCTTGACCTGCCCCCGGGCGTCGGTGACCTGGCCGACGAAGTCGAATTCCGTAGTATCGCCGGCGCCGCGGCGCGAGAGGGCGATTTCGCTGCCGGCGATTTTGACCGCCACCGGCACAAAGTAATGGTCGCCCACCAGACGGAAGTAGTTGATCTCCAGAGCCAGCGGCAGATCCGTCACCGGGTCGCCGAGGAGCAGCGCCTCCTGGAGTTGCCGCTCCTTGTCGGTGGAGGTCGATTTGTTGAATTCCTTGGCGGCGAAATATCCGTTGCGGTAGTCAAGCTGTGCCTGGTACTGCTTGGGAACGTCGACCTGCACGCGGCGGAATTTGCCATCGGCCACGGGACTGTTGTCGTAATAGCCGAGCACATAGTAGCTGCCGAGGTCTTGGTGGGCCTGCTGGATGCCCAGGGTGAGGTCGTTGGAATCCAGCAGCGCCTTGCCGCCGGTATCTTCAGCGAGCGTGAAAAGGGTTTCCTGCTGGTCGTTGAATTTCTGCTTCTGGGTGGTGATGGCCTGTCCGGTGAACACCTGCGTGCCGCGCGGGGCAGCCTTGCTGGCGTCTCCGCCGGGCGCCAGCGCCACCAGGCCGCGCGCATCGATGGGGTAGAAGGAGACGTTGGCGCGGATGGCGGCGTTGACCGTGGATTCGATCTGCGAGTGGTTCTCGACGCCCGTCTTGGGGATGCCGGCGGAGAAGTAAATGAGAGCTTTCTTCTCGGGCAGCGGAGCCAGCATGCGGACCGCGGATTCCAGGCCCGCCAGCTTGCGGTCCGTGTTGAAGATGTTGAATTCGGTTTCATCGGCGATGAATGCGGCCCCGGTATATTCGCCGCTATTGGGGTCGCCGGTATCGGCCTCGATGGCGAGTTCGCTGGCTTCGCCGATGTGAAAGCTTCTGATTACCTGGGTCAGGCGATCGCGGTCGGAGGTGAAATCCTGGGCAACTTGCACAGCGCCGCCGAGGGTCATGATGGACACCATGTCCGACGGGGTCATCTGCTCCGCCAGAAACTTCAGCGCGGATTGCTGCGCGCGGATCTGTTCCTGGGGCTGCATGGAAGAGAAATCGAAGAACAGCACCAACAGGCGCTTGTCCTGGTATTGAACTTTGCCGGCCGTTTGGACATTGATGACGTTGGCTCGGGCGGCCATGGCGGGAGCGGGAGCGGGAGGCGGGGCCGCCGCGGGGACGGCGGGTTGCGCGGTTTCGTCGGCGATGCGTTGAAACTCGAACACCGCGATCTCCTGCGCTTTGCCGTTTTCCAGAAGCGTGAAGTCTTCTTTCTTCAGATTATCGAGGGCTTTGCCGTTCCTGGCGCGAACGAAGACATCCACCACCACCAGCCTTGTGGTGGTCTTGAACGTGGCGGTCTCCGGTTGCTGCCCGGCCAGGCAAAGCGTCAGGAAGACTGTTGCTGCGAGCCTGTACATGCTGGATCTCCCGGTCAAAACTTGTAGCGCAAAGTAGCCCTGAAGGTGCGCATCGGCTGCGCCACGGTGGGCAGGCCGTAGTTCAAGGCGTTCAGCACCGTGCCGAAGTTGGAAAACGTCGCCGTGTTGGTGATATTTGTGGCCTCGATGCGGATTTCAATGTGATGGCGCTCGGTGGCGTGGAAGGAGCGCGTGAGCGCGAGATTCATGGAAAACCGCGAGGGCCCCGGAATGGTGTTGCGTCCCGCGTTGCCGAACGCGCCCAGCGACGGCTGCGCGAATGCGGCCTTGTTGAAGAAGCCGCTTCCGCCGGAGACGCCGATGCCGGTGGCGTCGGCCCGGCTGGCCCCGAAATTCCCGCTCCCTCCGGAATCCGACAGGTTCCCCAGAACCCGCGCCGTGTAGGGGAGCCCGCTCATGGCGGCGACGTTTCCCGACAGGATCCACGAACGCAGGAGGCCGGTAAGGGCCGGGCTGGCGAGGGGCACTTTCTTGCCCACCGGCGATTGCTCCGTGAAAGCCAGATTGAACGACTGGCGTTGATCGAAAGTGGAAAGGCCGCGCTCGGCGCGCAGGTTCTTGTCGTTCTGCGCCACGACGGCGGCGCCTCCCCCCAACACGGACGCATCGTCGATCGACTTGGAGTAGGTGTAGAGCCCCTGGACGGAGAGTCCCTTGCTTAGTTTGCGGGTGAGCCGCGCCTGCCCGGCGTGAAAGATCGAGTTGCCGTCGGAGGTTTCATAGGTGAAGCCGACGGCGTTGCCGATTAAACGCCGGTCCTCGGCGGTCAAGGGCGAGCCGGGAAGCGCGCGGTTGGGCGCGCGCTGGACGTCGAGCCGCGTACCTTTGGTGCCCAAATAGCTCAATTCCAGCACCCAGGCTTTGCTCAAATTCTGTTCGACGGCGAAATTCCAGGTCTGCGCGTAGCCGTCCTTGTAAGACCGGTCGACGGCAAAACTGTTGTCGATCAACTTGGTGCTGGCATTGGTGAAACCGGTGGCCAGGCGCAGCGCATAGTCGAGGCTGGCAATAATCGAGTTGCTGTGCGCAAATGGCGGCTGGGACGCGAGATGGCCCGGCAGTTCGCCGTATATGGAGCCGTTGTAAAAGATGCTGTACCCGGCGCGCACGATGATGTGTCTCTTGGGGGTGGGGCGCCAGGCAATCGCCCCTCGTGGAGAGAGATTCTTGCGGTCGCCATCGATCAGCGCCGGCGGGAACGCGCCGGTGTAAGGCCCGCTTTGTCCCGGGGTGACCACCGCCGCGCCGGTGACGCCGGAAGCCAGATCCAGGTTGGACATGCGGCCGTACTTCTCGGTGTAGGGCGAGAAATACTCGTAGCGCAGACCCAGATTGAGGGACAGGTTGGAGCGGACCTTCCAATCGTCCACCACGTAGGCGCTGGACGCCCACGAGCGGAAGTAATTGGCGGAGCTTCCATACCGAACCTTGGCCTGGTTCGGAAAACCGAAGAGGAAATCCGCAAAATCGAAGCCGGTGCCCGGCAGCAGGCGCTCGTTGTTGTCGAATCCGCTGGTCAGCAGACCGCTGAACACGAAGAGGCCGCGGCCGTAAGTATCCGTGATGGGATTGCTCTGAATGCGCCGGAATTCGCCGCCGACGGTCAGGCTGTGCAGTCCTCGCACCACGATCACGGCATCGCGCAGCGCGGATGCCTGGTCGCGCTTCACCAACGGGGTGCCATCCGTCATGTTGCCGAAGTTGGTGAAGGAGAGATTGGGCGGGCCGTAGTTGAGGGGATCGGGCGAAGTGCCCTGAATGCCGAGGGCGGCCGCCACATTGGGACCGTTGGCGAAGTAGGGAAGGTAGTTCGAGCGATTGCGGCTGAACGCCCAGTGAAAGGCGTTGATGGTGCGCGGCCCGAAGTTATGCGTCCAGCCCACTTCCGATTGCCAGCCGAACCCATCCAGCTTGTCCTCGAAGCCGTAGAGTTGGGCCTGGCGTCCGTTGCGGCTCTGCATCGCGAAACTCAGGCTGAAGCGGTTCTTGTCATTGAGCGTATGGTTGAGCTTGGCCGAGAAATCGGCGGTGTTGAGAGGCACCGCCGTGGTGATCTGGTAGTTTTGGACGCCGCCGGGCAGATTGGGCAGCGGGATGTAGTTGAGCAACTGAGTGGCGATTGGGTCGAGGCGATTGGCGGGCACGATATTGCCGGCCAGCGGGAGATGGCTGATGGGATCGTAGAGCACTAGCGGTCCGGCAACCGTGGGCTTTGTAAAATTACCGCTCCTCTGATCCGCCGTGGGGACGGTATCGAAGTTGGCGTAGGGCGTATCGCCACGCAGGGCCGCGAAACTGAGGAAGAAGATGGTCTGGGGGCTGCGCGGGAGCGGGCCGCCGGCGGCGGCGCCGATACGGCTCTGCGAGTAGCCTGGCTTGTTCAGGGGTTGGCCACTGAGCGAGTAGGGACTGGCATCGAACACCGAGTCGCGGAAGGTGTACAGGACGTTGCCTTTAATCTGGTTTGCCTGCTTGGTGGCGCCGAAGCTGTTCACCGTGTCGCTCAGGGACTTCTTCTTCCTGGCCTTCTTGGCGGCTTTCTTGGCGCGTTTTTCGCCGGGCGCGAGATCGCCTTTGGCCTTCTTCTCTTTCTTGCCAATCGTCTGATCCTGGTCCAACTGGTCGAAGAAGTTCTGCTGCTGGACGGACTGCAGTCCGCTGCTGAGGCTTCCGTTCACCAGGAAGGCTCCGTTGACGTCGGAATCGCCCGTGGGGGGAGGAGCCACGGCTGCTTCCATTTGCTGTGCGATCAGCGCCTGGCTGTCATCCTGCTCCTTCACATCCACCGTCTGGAATCCGGCGGCGGGCGCCGTGGCCGGGGTTTCGGCAACGCCCGCAGCCTGTAGTTCCAGGTCGAAATCCAGGACCGACGCCGCGCCCATCAGGGTCCGTTCTTCGCGGGCCGGCGCAAAGCCGAACATCTCGGCTTGAAACACCCACTTACCCCACTCGGGAAGATCGAAAATATACATGCCACTCTCGTCGGTGGTGGTCACCAACTTCAACTTGTCCAGCGATGCGGTGACGGTAGCGCCGGGAATGGCCTTTTTACCGGAGCGGACGTAACCGTAGTGCTCGGCGCCAAATAGAGTGCTGGAAATGAGAAGGGTAAGAAAGCCTCGCAAAAGCCATTCCACGGAACTGGCCTCCGTTATACGTGTATTCAGAATACCTCAGCACATGTATGGCCAGATTGGAAGCGGGTTCCCGGCTTTGTGGCGCAGGCACTCGTGCCTGCAGTGTCGAGACTTCCGGTTTGCGGACCCGTGCCGGGCATCTCGACACGCTTTCGCGGTCGCGACAAAGCGTCGTAGCCAAAGCGTCGGCACGAGTGCCCGGCCCAGGGGGCACACCGGCCGGCAGGAGTGCCTGCGCCACGGCGGCAGGCTAACAGGCAAAAGTAATGCACATGAATGCAGCTTTTGCCGGTACCCGCGTAGGCGCCTTAAGGCATGTCATGTATTTGTATTGGGCCACGCACGTGCACTACGACGCAGGAGGGATTGCGGTGGCATTCCGAAAGCAGCTCTTGTTGGTCGCGATGTTCGGAGTGCAGGCGACTGCGCTGGCCCAGACCCCGACGACGGCGGACCTGTTCGACGGCAGCGTTCTTCATGAAGTCCGCATGACCATGTCGCCCTATGCGTGGGAGGCGCTGAAGTCAGACTACCTGTCCGATGCGTTATTCGTTGTCGACACGTTCCAATGGAAGGGCGCCGGCGGCAGGACCGCCTCGGTCGGCAGATTCCAGATGCATAACCGCGGAAACGGCAGCCGCAGCCCAATCAAACCGGGGTTGCACCTGAGCTTCGATTCCATCAACCCGGCGCAAAC
>PLMF01000411.1 GCA_003142355.1 Bryobacterales bacterium | reverse complement strand
TTTCAGGCGGTCATAGCACTAGTGCCACGCCCGATGAGAACGGATTCCTGGGCCGAATCGCTTCCTGAGCGCGATTGTCATTCCGATAGCGGCAGTCACTCCGTGCGGTTCAAGCTGTTCGTGTAAACATCGACGTAAGTTCGGATCAGCGGCCGCTATGGTTTCAGTGGCTCAGATAATCTCGGTCCGCAGGCTAAGTCCGACAACGCCTCCGTGAGAACGGCGGCTCCTCGCTTAAGATCAGCCACGGCAATTTGCTCATCAACATCGTGCCATGGCACTGGCTTGCCGGGGAACCAAATGCCGAAGGGCACGCTGTTAGGCAGGCGCTTCGCGTAACTGCTTGCCCCGGAGATGACAGGAGCGTCTTCTTTGCCCGTTACTCGCACGTAAGCGGAATACAGCCTCTTCACGAGTTTCCCCTGGGGATCGAGTATCAGCGGGTCGTCGACGAAATCCCCGGACGCCTTTAGACCCGCCCCGGTTCTTGTGTTGAACTCGCCAACGGCACGGTATAGACGTTCACGCAATTCGGTCCCCGTGAGCGGCGGCGTACGCCGGGCCACAATGGTCAGTGCATACTCCGGAATCGGCTGTGAGTCTTTCTCTATCGTTGCTACATTCACAGAGTACCGACCCCAAATGCCGTAGTTCTCCGTCAAGCCAAGGCCAGTACCATAAACATCCTGGCCTGCAAGCCTCGCGAACGCCAACAGATCGTCTGCGCCCCCCGGCGTGAGGAGACCGTCCATCAAGCGGGCAAGCGACACCAGCGCGTTACGACCATTCTCGATGTTCGCTCCGCCGTGCGCAGCCTTGCCCTTTATGTAAATCTTCAACTCGGATCCTGTCGGCACAATCTCCATTCGGGTGCCCCGATCTACCGCACGGGACCGTAGCTTCTGTTTCAGCAGCCTCCAATTCGGTCGCGCAGAGCCAACAACTCCCAGCGTGATCACGGCTCGGTTCGGAACAATTGCAGGATCCAAACCGGCGTTCAAATCGATGACGGTGAAGCCCGTTTCAGAGGCTTGACGCTCAGTTAGCCCTGTTTTCAGGGTCAGAACATTCCAGGCTTTCTCGCCGACGACGACAGGAAAGTTCAGGTCCAGCACGAGCGAATAGTCAGGTGGAGCGTGATCTCTGAGGTAGACCGCCATGTCCTGTCCGGTGCTCTCCTCATCGCTCCCAACGAGCAGTCGGACGGTGTGCGTGAGTGGTCGGCCAGACCGCTTCAGAGCGGACATCGCGACGAGCGCTTCGGCTAGAGCGCCCTTGTCGTCCGAAGAACCGCGCCCCCTCAGACTCCCTCTCACGACTGTGCAAGCGAAAGGCGGGAATCTCCAATCGGACGGTTCGGCTGGCACTACGTCTCCGTGTACAACTAGCCCGAGGACCGGTGCACCTGCAGGCCCCTTCAAGTCAATTTCGGTGACGGGTCCTGCGTGCCGGACCTCAAGACCCAGGGACCTACCGACCTTCTCAATCCAGATTGACTGGTCCTGTAGGGCCTTCTTGTTCCCGGCATACGTTGGAAACCGAACCGCATCACAAGTCAAGCGAACCAGTTCTTTGACATCCACTGAATCTGCCGCTCGCGTCTCCATGGACAGCAGCGTCGCGGTCATGCACAAACAGACGTGTAGCAACCACCTAGTGTCGATCATCGTGAGCCTCCAATCTGAGGTGAACGCTCTTGCGCCACGATCCTATGTTCGATTCTCCTGAGATCCACGGTAGTATGGCGAGACCACTGCACTACTGTGTCCACCACGGGCTTGAACCTGACGGAGTTCTCCACGTCAGGCACGAGTTTGAACCTGACGGAGTTCTCCACGTCAGGTTGTCGGTCCGGTTTGAGGAGAATTCGCTGATTGGGCTCGAACGGATACTTTGGTGACTGCTCAGACGGGTGCCAACGCGTGAATAGTTGGTATCTATGCCTTATCCCGCCTTCGCTGTCCATCAAACGAATCCAGTCTAGGCGGTACTTCGCAATCCTCACGGTCTTTCCTGAATGATCTTCAATGAGGTATTCTGCGGAGGCACCGAACACTTCCACATTAACGACCACCACAGGGAATGCCTCGACGAAAGATTGGTCCAGCGTGTCCCATCGGACAAAGCGCTCGATTTCATCGGGGGCAACCTGCACTATTGTTCCCTCAAAGTGCGCAACGTTTCGGATCTCGCTCAGCTTGTCGCAGGCCGGAAGATTGTCGAAGTCGCTCTCTCCAAAGTAGTCATGCTCCAGCCCGGTGCGAACAAGGGCGCGTGCCAGCACGTAGACCGCAGGCACACAGCAAACTCGCGTTGAGTTATTGCAGACGTCAACACGACTCTCCAGAATCACGCCGGCATCCACGTTTCCTTCGACGACCGGCAACACCCTCACCGAAACATCCACGTTCAGGGATAGTTCTGTGCGTGCGCCGCTTTCCCGAACTTGATATCTCCTCAGACCCCTCCCCACGATCATTGCTGCGAGGAAAGTGAAAAGTCCTAGTGCGATGGCACCCGCTAGGGCCGCTAGCAACTGCTCAGACAGCGTGAACTGAAACGGACTTCGACCTGGCGGAGGAGGGGCCGCGGTTTGGAGCAGAAGCAGTGCAGACAAGCCGAAAAACACCATTTCAACCTTCTCCTTGCGATCTGCGTCCCGAGTCGCGTATCAGCAGCGTTCGGAACACGCAGATCGCCGTAGAACCAGACATATTGTATCGGACTGCCCTGACGAACGTCCAGATCGCCTGCGCCTGCCGCGCCCGGCGCAGGTGCTGCTTAGGCAAGAAAGCGGAACAGGCCACGCTACGGCAGCAGTTGGGCGCGTCGGGACAGCGGAAGTAGTCGGCTTGCCGGAGAAGTGCCCCGCGAACGGGCGCGCCTCATTCCCTGCGTGTAGGCGGCCACTGTCTACCGATAGCTGTCGCCAACAGCCCATCCGTCCAAGAGCCCGGAACGGTCCTGGTAAACGCCGGTCACGCCAGGAACCACTGGAGTGGCCGTGCCAACTCCCCGGATACGGCGGTCGCGGAGATGAGCATCCGACCAGGGCGGGCTGTCGAAAATCTTAACATTGGCTTCCGTCTCCCAGAAGAGGACTTCCGGACTCCGGTGGTGGCCATGTCGGGGATACGGTCGTGATGCGGCCAGTCGGTACGACGCGGAACCCAGGAGACCGACCTGTCAATCGCAAGCCTGCTCCAACGGCTCATGCCTATCCCGAGACGGCCGAATCATGCCCCAGTCGCCGTCTTGGGTACAACCGCTCAAGGTTAGCCGACCTTACTCGTCAAACACTCCTGTGCCCTCCGGAGCAAGTCGAAAACGTCGTTACCCCCACGCCAATATGCAGGTATATCTGTACTGTGCGAAATGGGCAGGTTCTCAAGGTACGCGATATGTTCAAGAGCGCTCCGCACTAAGGTGGTTGACGTCTGATTCGGGCCCTCCATAATCTCGGCATAGAAATCAACGGTAACCCTGTGGAGTGCTCCGAGAATGTCTGTGGCGCGCTCGAACATGCCAGAGACATTATTCTGGTTTAGCTCCCACTCGGTCTTCAACCGGCGGATCTGTCTCGCCCGATCAGTATTCGCTGAGACAGCCGGTGTGTCCACTGCGAGGGACGGCTGTTTGGTGGCGGTGCCCTTAGAGATGGGAGGATCGGCATTGATGATGAAAGGCTCTGCCTTCGGACCAGGCCGGGCGAGGTCGGTTTGGTAATAGCGTTGATGATTGTCTTTGTCCAACGCGATTACAGCCGAGGCCGTGCGAACCACCTTCTGCTTCGAGAGCAGATCCTCGAATTCAAACAGATATCGTCGCTGGCCCGGAACGTCGCCTCCAACGCCTCTGCCGGCACCATCTGGTCTGATCGAGAACACGATGTGTCCCTCAGTCGCTGAGCGCGGCTGCAAGTTCAAGGGGAATTGAAGTTGAGGTTTATTCGTTATGCCGAAGGCCGTCAGCAACTGCCCCCATTCCGCGAGCGGCAGACTATACGGATCAGTTGCGAGTTGAATGGTGCCGTAGCCGATTAGGAACGTGACGCCCAGGCTCACTTGGTGCGGTGAGTTGTTGATGAAAGTGAAATCTTCCCCTATGGCAAATCGCTGTAGACGTCGATCCGGGCCGCTCAGCATTGAGACGTCAGCAATGCCACCGGGGTAACGAACCTCCCAATCTGGGGAGATGTGCGAGTCCGATCCGGGCTCTGTTGTCGGGGCGGGAGGCGGGTGGATGTTGATAATGGGCTGAAAAGTCTGCGTCATTGAGGGCGATGCGTTTTGTTGGACTGTTTGGCCTTTGGGTGTGCTTTTGCGCCGCTTAAACAGCCAGATAAAAAGCGTAGCTGCAAGGCTGCAGCCGATTCCCAATGCCCACTGCTGCCATTGCTCTAGCCCTTGCCAACTCAAATCTCGAACCTCCCCGCCTCGTCAAAGCTTATGTCATCGGTGTGCCGCCCGTACAGGTCAGCAGCTTTGGCGTTCGAATACCCGGGCCAGGCGTTGCCCGAACTGGGTGCGCCCCCCATCTTTCAGGTAGTTGGTGTTGTGGTCTGTTCAGTCCACAATGGTATCACGCCCAAAGCAAGCCTGATTTCCGCTAATAAGAGGCTATTTATCCACGTGGTTGAGAAGTCGCTATGCTGAGATTGGCCCCAAACGGCCTTGTGGGAAGCAAGCGGGAGGGCAAGTGGTCAGGGCATTGGCCACTCTTCCATAGTCAGGTTCTTCTGGGATTCCTGCGCGACCCGGAGATCGACCTGCTACGCGGCGTGGCGGGTGTTGTAACCGGTAGGATCAATCGGCGACTAGGGCCGGGCAGGCTCCGGCTCAAAGCTGATTCTTAGACGGCTGCCGGTGGCCTCGGCGTAACGCTGAAGCGTACGCGTCGATGGCCTGCTGCGTCTGCCCTCCAGCCGGGCTATCACCGCCTGCGTGGTTTTCATCCGTCGCGCGACCTGTTCCTGGGTCATGCCGGCTCGACTCCGTGCTTTGATCATGGCAGCCGTGAGCGAGAACTCATCCTCGAGCGCCTTGTATTCGCGCCGATACTTTGGGTCCTTCATCCAATCCTGGTGCAGATCATCAACGCGCGTGCGGCTCATCGTTGGTTACCTCCTTGGCCCTCTCCAGAGCTAGATCAATTTCCCGCCTTGGCGTCTTCTGGGTCTTCTTGACGAACACTCGCACAACGACAACGCGGCGTCCACTCGCCGTAAGGTATATCGCCCGCGAAATTCCGTCCCTCCCTTTCATGCGCATCTCCCACAACGAGCCTTCGAGATGCCTCACATGGGGCTCGCGGACCTGATCGAGGCCGTAACCCTGTATCAGCTCGACAATCCGGCGGAAGCGGGCCTTCATGTCGGCAGGCAGGATACCGAGCTCTTTTCGAACCCGGTCGTCCAGCAGTTCTACGATCCACGTCACCTATGCGTATTATTGCATTTTTGCAATAGGTGTCGCAGCCCGTTCTTGTGATCCGCACACCAGACGGGGCTCCGACCGGACGCTCGGAAAATAGCCCCAGATACGGCGTCGTGGGAAGGCACGGCCGCTCTCAGGCATGCACCCCGATTTCGGGCGAGATCGGTTTTGGCGATCTTAATCTTAGCGCCTGTGCCCCAGTAAGCAGCGCCCCCCCGCGGGGCGCGACCTCCTTCGACAGAAAGAGTACCGCTGTTCACCCCCGGTAGGGTCACCGAAAAAGTAAAGAATCTTCAGCCTCAATTATCAATCACTTCCGTGCATTCTGTCCCCCGATTCATTGGGCTCGCCTGCTACTGTGGAATTGGAGGAGCTTCCTCTTGTAACCCCTGGAGCCGCAACGAATTCCCGACCAAAGTCCGCTCCTCACACCTGAACTGTGTCTCCCTCCCAATCAAACCCGCCGCAAAAACTGGGGACTGACCAACCTGTTCCCAAGGCGCCGTCCTTGCGCCGCGCGGACAGATCCGTCTCTACTCTCCACACGCCCCCGGTCTTGCTCTCCGCTGTGTCGGCGTTCCTGGGGGGCGGGCGGCGTGCTGGAGCCGGAAGTTGCGAAACGAAGCCAATTTGGCGCTGGGCGCATGGCAGGGAGCACGACCTGGGACGTGTAGCGGAGAGCAAAACCGGGTGGAGCCGGAAGTTGCGAAACGAAGCCAATTTGGGGCTGGGCGCATGGCAGAGAGCAGGACCGGTGGCGTGCCGCAGGCAGCAGGACCGGGGCGGAGCCGGAAGTTGCGGAACGAAGCCAATCTGGGGCGGGACCCGCGGCAGAGAGCAAGACCTGGGGCGTGTAGCAGAGAGCAAAACCGGGTGGAGCCGGAAGTAATTTAATAATTGAAAGCCGTTTACGGAAGGAACCCACCGAGCCATGAAGATCGACCCTGACTACACCCGCGACACCCTCGTCCGCCTCATTCAGACCAATTCCGTCAATCCGACGCTGGCGCCGGGGGCGCCGGGCGAGCGCGAGATCGCGGAGTGGATTGCGGCGTCGCTGCGCTCCGTGGGGCTGAGCGCGGAGATCTTCGAGCCGGCGCCCGGTCGAACCAGCATCCTCGGCCGCTTGGCGGGCACCGGCGGCGGGCGCAGCCTGATGCTCAACGGGCACTGCGACACCGTGCCCGCCGGCGGCATGGCCGAGCCCTTCTCCGGCGCCATCCGCGACGGCAAGGTTTACGGCCGCGGCGCCTTCGATATGAAGGGCAGCCTGGTCGCGTGCATGGCGGCGGTCAAGGCGCTGGCGGCTTCCGGCGTGCGCCTGCGCGGCGACGTGCTGGTGGCCGCCGTCGCCGACGAGGAATACGGCAGCCTCGGCACCAGCGACCTCATCCAACGCGTCAAAGTGGACGGGGCCATTGTCGCCGAGCCGACGGGCCTCGAAGTCTGCCTGGCGCACAAGGGGTATCTCTGGATCGAGGTCGAGGTCGCCGGACGCGCCGCGCACGGCAGCAAGTTCGAGCTGGGCATCGACGCCAATATGAAGATGGGCCACTTCCTCTCCCGGCTCAGCGCGTTGGAACGCGAGCTGCGCGCGCGGCCGCCCCACCCTCTGGTTGGTCCGCCTTCGCTGCACGCCGCCCTGCTCAGCGGCGGCACCGGCCTCAGCACCTATGCGCCCTCTTCCTCCGTGAAGATTGAGCGCCGCACGGTGCCCGGNNAAGATCCGGATTTTCGCGCCGCCGTGCGGCCCTTCTTCGTCCGCCACCCGTTCGAGGTGGCTCCCACTGCGCCCATCGTTCGCGCCGTGGACCGCGCCGCCGCCGCCGTCCTGGGACGGCCCGCCCGCCACATCGGCGACACNNTGGCGGAAACCGCGGTGGACTACTGCCGCTGAGCGCTACTATAACGGTGAAGCATGTTGATTCTCACGCGCACCCAGATCGCCGCACTCCTCAGTTTCGACGACTACATCGAGGCCGTCGAACAGGCCTTTCGCGCGCACGCCGAAGGCCGCGCCCTGGCTTCCGCTCTGATGCACGTGGATGCGCCGGAGGGCGAGTTTCACATCAAGGCCGGCGGCCTGCTCTCCCCCGAGCCTTATTTCGCGCTCAAGGCCAACGGCGGCTTCTTCCACAACCGGGAACGCTACGGATTGCCCAACATTCAAGGACTGGTGGTGCTCGCCAGCGCCGCCAACGGCCGTCCCCTGGCGGTCATGGATTCGGCGGAGATCACCATTCAGAGAACCGGGGCCGCCACCGCCATCGCCGCCCGTTACCTGGCGCGCCCCGATTCCCAGGTCTGTACCATCTGCGGATGCGGCAACCAGGGCCGCGTTCAGCTCCGCGCCATGACCCACTCGCTGCCCATCCGCAAGGCCATGGTCTTCGATCTTCAGGCTGACAAGACGCGCGCCTTCGCGTCCGCCGCGGCCGCCGAGTTTGGAATCGAGGTGGTCCCCGTCGATGACCTGCCCGCCGCCCTCGCCGAAAGCGATGTCTGCGTCACCTGCACCCCCTCCCGTCACTATTACATCCGCCATGGGGATGTGCCGCCCGGCATGTTCCTGGCGGCGGTGGGCGCCGATAGCCCCGAGAAACAGGAGCTCGATCCGCGGCTGCTTCCCGCCGCTTCGGTATTCGGCGACCTGCTGAACCAGTGCGCCGAAGTCGGTGAGTTCCATCACGCCCTGGCGCAGGGTCTGGTGACGCGCGCCGATTTCCGCGGCGAGCTCGGCGAGCTGGTGACCGGCCGCAAGCCGGGCCGCACGTCCCACAACGAAATCACCATCTTCGATTCCACCGGCACCGCGTTGCAGGATGTCGCCGGCGCCGCGGCTATCTATGCGCGCGCCCAGGCGGCCGGCGTGGGCGCCTCGATCGAGCTCAGCGACTAGGAGAAACCATGAATTCATCCACCAACGATCGCCGCAGTTTTCTGAATCGCATGGCTGCCGGCGCCGGCCTGGCCGCGGCATCGCCCGCGGTCGCTCAAACCCAGAATCGCAATCAGGGCCGCCCTGACTTTCCCTTTCTGCCCCAGTACACGCGGGCGCAGATCCACAAATCGCTCAAGCAATCGAGCTTCGACCGCACCGGCGGCAACCGCGACGCCTGGGCCATCCCCGCCGGCGGCGTGTACGAGGTATTCCGCGCCGACGGACCCGGCGTCATCAGCCACATCTGGTTCACCATCGCCGCGCGCAGCGCCGATCATCTGAAGGAGATCGTGCTCCGCGGCTACTGGGACGGCAACTCGAAGCCCAGCGTGGAAGCGCCCATCGGCGACTTTTTCGGCCTCAACCTGGGCGTCTATCAGATCTACGAGTCGGCGTATCTGGCCTGCTCGCCGGGCAAGTCGCTCAACTGCTACTTCGCCATGCCGTACCGCCAATCCGCGCGGTTCACGGTCACNNGGCTGCCGGACGACGCCATGTACTTCCACGCGCAGTACCGCCAGAGCGCGCCCTCGGTCCCGGTGACGGGCGACGCGGCCAAGCTCAATCTGGACGGCCGGCTCAACTACGTCTACGTGGAAACGCGCGGCCGGGGGCACTTGATGGGCGTGACGCTGGGAGTGCTCGAGAACGCGAATGGATGGTGGGGCGAGGGGGACGACATGATCTTCATCGACGATGAATCGAAGCCCGCCATCAACGGCACCGGTTCGGAAGACTATTTCCTGGGAAGCTGGGACTTCGGCGGGCGCGACGGCGCGCAGCCCTTCGCCCACGCCATGTACGGGGCGCCGCTGATCGTCAACGCGGAACGCACCGGCGGCCGCTACTGCTGCTATCGCTGGCACGGCGACAACCCGGTGGCGTTCGAGCGCTATCTCAAACACACCATGGAGCACGGTCACGCCAACGACCGCGGCGACAATTTCTTTTCCACCGCCTACTGGTATCAATCGGCGCCGTACACCGATTTCCCCTCGCTTCCGCCGGTAGCGGCGCGGATTCCGCAGGTGAAAACAGCATGATGGCCGGCACCCGCTCTCTGACGTTCGCGGCTCTGAAACGCGACCACGTATTTGCAGGCGCTTTCCGAGCCGCGAACGTCAGAGAGCGGTTGTCACAGGTCGTTTTGTGACAGCTAGTTCGGGAGACTATATGAAAATCTTGGCTTTCTTCTTGGGGGTTTCCATGGCCATACACGCTGCCGTCAAAGTCGAAAAAGTGGAATACAAAGGCTGGCCCAACTGCTACCGCGTCAGCAACGGCGAGGTGGAGCTGGTGGTCACCTCCGACGTAGGCCCGCGAGTGATTCGCTTCGGGTTTGTGGGGGGCCAGAACCTGTTCAAGGAGTTTCCGGAGCAACTCGGCGGGAAGGGCGAGGCCGAGTTCCAGTCGCGCGGCGGGCACCGCGTCTGGAAGGCGCCCGAAGATCCGGTTGGATCGTGGGCCCCCGACAATGTTCCGGTTCAGATCGAGATCCAGCCCGGCGGTCTGGTGGCGCGTGAACCCATCGAGCCGCTGACGAAATTGCAGAAGGAAATCACCGTCCGTCTGGCGCCCTCCGGCACCGAAGTGGAGGTGGTGCATCGCATCACTAATCAATCGCTGTTCCCGCTCGAGTTCGCGACGTGGGCGCTGACGGTGATGGCGCAGGGCGGCATGGCCATCACGGGGTTTCCGCCGCGAGGAAGACATCCCATCAACCTCGAAGCCACCAACCCGCTGGTGATGTGGGCCTACACCGATCTTTCCGACAATCGCTGGAAATTCACGAAAAAGTACATGCTGCTTCGCCAGGACCCCAAGATTGCGGACCCCCAGAAACTGGGCCTCTTCAACCCCCACACCTGGGTGGCCTACGTGCTGAACGGAGAAGCATTCGTCAAGCAGGTGCGCGCCGACGCCGGCAGCCCATATCCCGACTTCGGCTGCTCCTTCGAGACCTTCACCAATAATGAGTTTCTCGAAATCGAGACCCTCAGCCCGCTGACCAAAGTGCTTCCGACTCGAGCCGTGGAACATACCGAGCACTGGAGCCTGCACCGCAATGTGCGGCTCTCGAGCCTCACGGACGAGGAGTTGGACCGGGTCGTCCTGCCGCTTCTCCAGCCCGCACCCGCGGTGAGCCGATGAAGCGAGTTTTCCCGGCTCTTCTAGGGCTGTTCCTCTGTTCGGTACCCTACGCGGCCCGGGCGCAGGAACCGCCGCCGAAGGGCGCCGACAGCTACTATGCCGGCAATCGCGCGCCGCTGGCGCCGAACCCCTTCGTGAAGCTCCCGTTGGGGAGCGTGCGCCCGGAAGGCTGGCTGCGGCGTCAGTTGGTTCTCGAGACCAAGGGCTTCTCGGGCAAGCTGGAAGAGATCAGCCAGTTCTGCAAGTTCGAGGGCAACGAATGGACCAGCCCGGCCGGCCAGGGGAAGTTCGGATGGGAAGAAGTGCCGTACTGGCTTCGCGGTTATGTGGACCTCGGCTACGTGCTCGGGGACGAGGCGATCGTCAAGCGCGCCAACCAGTGGTTGAATGCGGTGATCTCGACCCAGCGGCCCGACGGCTACTTCGGCAGCCAGAGCAACGTCGATAGCGAACGCGTCAACGGTGTACGCAGCCGCATGCTCGATCTGTGGCCCAACATGGTGATGCTTTTCCCGCTGCGCTCGCTCTATGAGGCGACCGGCGATCCGCGCATCATACCGTTCCTGACGAAATACTTTCGCTGGCAGACGACCATTCCCCTCGAGGACTTGCTTTCCGCGAGCTGGCAGAAGCAGCGCGCGGGCGACAACCTGGATTCCATCTACTGGCTCTACAACCGCACGGGCCAGCCCTGGCTGCTCGACCTGGCGAGGGTGAACCACGAGCGCACCAACGATTGGTCGGGCGGCATCGCTTCCTGGCACAACGTGAATTTCGCCGAATGTTTCCGCGAGCCGGCGCAGTTCTTCCAGCAGGCCAAAGACGCGCGATACGTGAAAGCCACGGTGCGCAACTACGACACGATGCGCAGGCTTTACGGCCAGGTCCCCGGCGGCGGGTATGCGGCCGACGAGAACGCGCGGCCGGGCTTTAATGGACCGCGCAACGGCACCGAAACGTGCGCCTGGGCCGAGATGATGTTCAGCGACGAGATGCTGGTGGGGATCACCGGCGACCGCATATGGGCGGACCGGGCCGAGGAGATCGCTTTCAATTCCTTCCCGGCATCCATGACCCCCGACCTCAAGGGGCTGCACTACATCACCAGTCCCAACCAGGTTCAGCTCGACCGCGCCAATAAGGCGCCCATGATTGAGAACAGCGGCGACATGTTCCGTTACGACCCTTACGACTACCGCTGCTGTCAGCACAATGCGGCGTTCGGATGGCCGTATTTCTCCGAGTACCTGTGGATGGCAACGCGCGATAACGGTCTGGCGGCGGTTATGTACGCGCCGAGCGAGGTGAAGGCCAAGGTCGGCGATGGCACTGAGGTCAAGCTGACGGAGTCCACCAATTATCCGTTCGACGAATCCATTGCGATTGCGGTGGAGACGCCCAAGACGGTCCGGTTCCCGCTCGTGCTGCGCGTGCCGGCGTGGTGCGCCAACCCCTCAGTCAGCGTGAACGGCAAGCCGCTTCCCGCGCCCCAGGACGCCGCGCGCGGGTGGCTGGTCGTGGACCGCGCGTGGAGCGCCGGCGACAAGGTCATGTTATCCCTGCCCGCTCAGGTCCGCGTGCAGGTCTGGAAAGAGAATCGCAACACCGTGTCCGTCAGCCGCGGCCCGCTGACGTACTCGCTCAAGATCGATGAGCGCTGGGTCCGTGAAGGCGGCACAGACGAGTTCCCGGCGCAGGAAGTCTACCCGGCTACGCCCTGGAATTACGGGCTGGTCTTGAACGTGCAAAAACCCGAGGAATCGTTTCAGGTGGTGAAGACGGGCAAAACCGCGGCGCAGCCCTTCGCCGCCGAGGATGCCCCCATCGTATTGCGCGCCAAAGGCCGGCGAATCCCGCAATGGAAACTGGAGCCGAACGGCATGGCTGGCGAAGTCGAGCCCGGACCCGTGAAGAGCATCGAGCCGGTCGAGGAGATCACGCTCATCCCGATGGGCGCGGCGCGGCTGCGCATTTCTTCCTTTCCGCGGATCGGCGACGGCCCCGATGCGCATGTCTGGGACGGCCCCGCGCCCATGGTGCAGGCTTCGGCGAACTCGCATTTCGAGCCTCCTTCCGCCGTTCTCGATGGTCTGGCGCCGTCGAGTTCCGCCGACCGCTCCATCCCCCGATTCGTGTGGCCGCAAGGCGAAGGCGGAATGTGGATCGAGTACCGTTACTCCGAACCGCGAACCATCGGATGGGCGGAGGTCTACTGGGCTGCGGACGCCGATGGCCGAGGGTGCGCGCTGCCCGCGTCGTGGCGGCTCGAGTGGTGGAACGGTGCGGCGTGGAGACCCGTCGAGGGCGCAACGGCGTATCCCACCCAGAAGGACAGATTCAACCAGGTGCGGTTTACGCCGGTCCACACCACGGCTATCCGGCTGCAGGCCGCGGCACAAGTCCGCCAGCCGGCCGGAATCCTGGAGTGGCGCATCGGAGAATAAGGCCATGAGAAGTTTCAGTCTCGCCGCGCCGACGTGGCGCAGCCTCTCAGGCTGCCGCGTCCCGACTCATCGGGACGCTCTTTGGCGCCACTGGGGCCAAGTAGCCATATGAACAACGCCATGAGAAGTTTCAGACTCGCCGCGGCTCTGAGCTGCTTCACATTCGCGGCATGGGCGCAAACCCTGGCGCCCATGCGCCCGCCGGCCGTTCCGCTGGTGGCCCACGATCCGTACTTCAGCATCTGGTCCGCCGCCGACCGCCTCACCGACACCGGCGCCACCCACTGGACCGGCAAGTCCAACAGCTTGTCCGCGCTGGTCCGCATCGATGGCAAAGTCTACGACCTGACCGGCGCCGTGGGCCGGGGCGGCCGCGGCGCGCCGGCCTCGAACGCACTGGCACAGACCCGGGTAGAGGTGTTGCCGACTCGGACCATCTACGAGTTCTCGGGCGCTGGAGTCAAAGTGGGGCTGACGTTTCTCACACCCGCGTTACCGGACGATCTGGAGGTTCTCTCGCGGCCGCTGACCTACATCGAGTGGGCCCTCAGTTCTATCGATGGCAACGAGCACGAGGCGGCCGTCTATTTCGACGCGGCGTCCGACCTGGTGGTGAACACCCCCGACCAGCCGGTCTGGTCCGCGCGCTTTCAAGTGGACGGTCAACCGGTATTGCGNNATCGATTGGGGATACCTCTACCTGGCCGCCGACAAACCGGAGGGCGTCACCGAAGCCATCACCAGCTCACCACAGGGCCGCGCGGCGTTCACCGGCACGGGACGGCTGCCCGATTCCGACGACCTTTCCGATGGTTCCCGCGGCGGGCGCGCCGCAGCCCCGGTGCTGGCTTTCTCGATGAACTTCGGGAAGATCGCGTCGCGGCCCGTCTCGCGCTACCTCATGATCGCCTATGACGACATCTATGCCATCGAGTATTTCGAGCGGCGCGAACGGGCCTGGTGGCGGCGCAACGGCGCGGATGCGGCGGAGTTGTTGCGCATGGGCCGCCGCGATCACGACGCGCTGCTCGCAAAAAGCGAGGCTTTCGACGACCAGCTCATGACCGACTTGCGCCAGGCCGGCGGCGAGAAGTACGCCCGCCTCGCATCGCTGGCGTACCGGCAGACGCTGGCCGCGCACAAGCTGGTGGCGGACGCCGATGGCACGGCCCTCTTCTTCCCGAAAGAGAATTTCAGCAACGGCTGCATCGCCACGGTGGACGTGATCTATCCCAGCTCTCCGTTCACGCTGCTCTTCAATCCGCGGCTGCTGCGCGCGCAGCTCCAGCCGGTGCTCGACTACGCCCGTATGGGCCGGTGGCGCTGGCCGTTTGCGCCGCACGACCTCGGCACCTATCCGCAAGCCAACGGTCAGGTCTACGGCGGCGGCGAGCGAACCGAAGAGAATCAGATGCCGGTCGAGGAGAGCGGCAACATGCTCATCATGCTGGCCGCGCTCGCCAAGGTGGAAGGCAATGCGGACTATGCCGCGAAGTACTGGCCGGAGTTGACCAAGTGGGCCGAGTACCTGAAAGAGAAGGGGCTGGATCCCGAGAACCAGCTTTCCACGGACGACTTTGCCGGCCACCTGGCGCACAACGCCAATCTGTCGATCAAAGCGATTCTGGCGCTCGGATCGTACGGCGTGCTCGCCGAAATGACGGGACGGAAGGACGCCGCCGCCGAATACCGCCGGACCGCCCAGGATTTCGCCAGGAAGTGGATCGACCTCGCCGGCGATGGAGATCACTACCGGCTGGCGTTCGACAAAGCCGGCACCTGGAGCCAGAAGTACAACCTGGTCTGGGACAAGCTGCTCGGTCTGAATCTCTTTCCGCCCGAAGTGGCGCAGAAGGAGATCGCGTACTATCTCACGAAACAGAACCAATACGGCCTGCCGCTCGACAATCGCCGCACCTACACCAAGCTGGACTGGATCCTGTGGACCGCAACCCTGGCCGCGAGCCAGTCGGACTTCGAGAAAATCGTCTCGCCGGCATATCAGTTCGCCAACGATTCGGAAAGCCGCGTGCCCCTGACCGACTGGTACGATACCGTCACGGCGAAGCAGCAGGGTTTTCAGGCCCGCTCGGTGGTAGGCGGTCTGTTTGTGAAGATGCTCGCCGATCCGGCGCTGTGGAAGAAGTACGCCGGCCGCGGCTTGTAGCGCTTCAACGCGCTTGCTGGATCGTCAGCGCCGTCACCTGCCGAACCCATCTTCCGGCCCGCTTCTCGCCCGGTGCCACCAACTGAAATGGCCCGTCCTTTTCCGAAAGCGGCTTGCCATCCCGCTTGGTCACCACGTAGACGGATTTGTCCATAAAACCCGAATCCAGTTCCGCCCAAGCGAATACAGCCCGGTAGCCGTCCTTGGCTTCCACCATCAGGAAGTACGACGCCCCCGTGCTGTGGAACTTCTCGCCCAACGGCAAACTGACCTTGGCCAACACGTCGGTCAGCAGGACGCCCTCAAACGTGGCCGGAGTTTCGTGATCCATGACCTTCACGGTCTGCCGCGGCAGCTTCGAGAGGTCGGAAACCGAAAGCGTGGCGCTCGTGCCGCCGATGCCCTGGACAACCAACGTCGCCGGAACTTGACACAGCGCCACGGAAACCAAGAGGCCGAAGACTCCAACTAGCTTGATGAAGGTCATACGCACGATTCTCGCCCGGCCCGCACATGGTTGGCAAGGAGCCGGCTGGTGCGTTACGCTTCACGCGCACTGGTCCCTTAAGTCTAGTCGGACCTGGCAAGGAGCCCAGCCTACGGGATGAGCTGGGTCCAGTCCAGGGTCGCGGCTAGTTGTTGGCCAATGGCTACCAGAGCGGGAATAGCGGAGAGATCGGATTCGTCGATGTCACCGGGGAGGAGCGGGTTGAAGTTGGTCATGATGCCGGGCCACTGGCGGTTCACGGCTTCGCCGGCCCAGTCCTCCGAGGTGTCGACCAGGGTGCTGGTGGTCCAACCGATGACCTTCAACAGGCCGGACGGGGGAGCGTCGGAACCCGGGAAGTAACCGGTTCCCAGGGCGATCACACGGGTGTCGGCGGGAGTGAAGGTGTCGAATTCGAAGGCCTCGACGCAGGCTTCGTAAGCGGGATTGGCGGTGCCGCCGACGCCGCCATCGAAGAAGCGGAAGGTCTGGCCGTCGATGTCGTCGATTCTCCAGTGGTCGAAATAGGTGGGTGCACAGGCGGAAGCGACCGCGGCATCGACCAGCTTGACGGATCCGGTGGTTCGGGCGTTCCGAGGATTGTCCTTGACGAAGAACCAATTGTGTCCGTTCATGGCGGTGGCGGAGATCATCACGCCGATGGGACAATCGTTGATCACCCAGGAGGCGGCGGGGCCGAAGACGCTCAAGAGGACGTCGCGGAGGTGAGTAGGATCGTACATGAAGCCTTCGGCGACTCGCTTGACGTCCGCGATGATGCCGGTGGGGGTGAAGATCTCTTTGGAACGGTCGGTGTAGATCTTGAGAATATCGGCGGCGGGGATGCCGGCGGCGATGGCTGCCGTGAGCAGGGCGCCGGTCGAAGTTCCGGCGCAGTAGGCGATGTGGTCGCGGGTGATCCCGCCGAGCTGCGATTCGAGCTTCATCAGGCAGCAGGTGGGGATGATGCCGCGGATGCCGCCGCCACGGATCGAGAGAATGTATCGCATGGTTTGCGTTGTCCTCCGGCTATATTATCACTCGATTCGCGGCACACAGGTTCCGGTACGCGGCGTCCCCTGGCACAATGGATTCGTGAACCCGCACAACCTCTCCCGCCGCGAGGCATTGGCTCTCTCGACCGGCTTGCCCGCCGCCGTTGCCGCGCAGACCCCGCGCGCTGCGGACGGCTATGTCGATATCCTGCGGCCGCCCGACCTCGCCATCGCCTTCCTCGAAAGCGGCCCGCTGCCGCTCGCCCGCGAAGGCCGCCGATGGAACAGCGCCGGCATCTCCGTCCAAACCGACCCGGCCGCCAACGGCATGCCTATCCGCATCGAGGCGCCGGAAGTCCCGCTGCTCCGCCTGCATCTCCGCTGGCGGGCCGCTGTGCCAGAGCGCTGGCGCATCCTCAACGACCAGTGGGAGCGCAGCTACGGGGATCTGGAATGGCGCGGCGTGGCCGGCGAGCGCATCCTGCCATGGTATTTCCTGGCCTGCGACGGCCGCGCCACGCACGGTTACGGCGTCGCCACGGGGGCCTCGTGCTTCGCCTTCTGGCAGGCCGACCCGGCCGGGATCTCCCTTTGGCTCGACCTGCGCAATGGAGGCTCCGCCGTTCGCCTGGGTCCCCGCACGCTGGAAGCCGCCGTCGTGCGAGTCCGCCGCGGCGCCGCAGACGAGGGCGCTTTCCAATCCGCGCGGCGCTTCTGCCGCCAGCTCTGCGCCCAGCCGCGCCTCCCCGCCGCGCCCGTTTACGGAGGCAACAACTGGTATTACGCCTACGGCCGCAACTGCTCAGCCGCGGCCATCGAACGCGATGCCGGCCTGATGGCGGAACTCGCTCCATCCGGGCCAAACCGGCCCTTTATGGTGATCGATGACGGCTGGTCGCCGACCAACACCGCCGGTCCCTGGGAGCGCGGCAATGCCGGCTTCCCCGACATGGCGGAGCTCGCCGCGGTCATGAAACGTCAGGGCGTCCGTCCTGGCATCTGGCTGCGCCCCCTGTACACCACCGCCAAGGTCCCTCCGGCCACCTGCCTTCGGCCCCGTGACAGCGCCCGCGACGCGACGCTCGATCCGAGCCTGCCCGAGACGCTCGAAACCGTCCGCGAGGACATCGGCCGCATGGCTTCCTGGGGTTTCGAGCTGATCAAGCACGACTACACCAGTTTCGATCTGCTGGGCCGCTGGGGATCCTCGATGGGCGCCGACCTCACCGCAGCCGGCTGGCATTTCGCCGACCGCTCCCGCACCACCGCTGAAATCGCGCTGGCCCTCTACCGCGAGATTCGCGAAGCGGCCGGGGGTGCGGCAATCATCGGCTGCAATACTTTCGGACATCTCGCCGCCGGTCTCTTCGAACTGCAGCGTACCGGCGACGACACCAGCGGCCGCGACTTCAACCGCACGCGACGGATGGGCGTCAACACGCTGGCGTTTCGCGGCCCGCAGCACCGCACCTTCTTCGATCTCGACGCCGATTGCGCCCCCATCACGCCGCAGCTCCCCTGGGACCTGGCCGCGCGCTGGCTCGACCTGGTAGCCCGCAGCGGGACCGCGTTGTTCGTCTCCCCCGATCCCGCGGCGGTCAACGCCGGGTCGAGGCAAGCCCTCCGGCGAGCGTTCGCGGCCGCCGCCCGGCCGCGCGAGCTTGCCGAACCGCTCGACTGGATGGACACTACCACGCCTGGCCGCTGGCGCATCGATGGACACGCGGTGGAATACGATTGGTACGGCGCCGAAGGGGCCTCACCCTTCCCGCGCTAACCCACCATCAGTTCATCAGGTCGACAGACCCGGAATCGATGGCGCGCCCGGCGACCCTCACGAAACTCGCCAGAGAGCAGTCGAACGTGGCATTGCGAACACTGCAGCCGGGGATGAACACGGGGCCGATCGCAGGTGGCGCAGTGAGCGTCAGGCCGGTTCGATTGCGCAGTTGGTCCATAGTCTGAGTGACGTAAGAGGTCCGGACGAGGTACTCCCCGGTGCTCTGCGACTGGCGGAGCTCAAAAACGAGGGCGCCGCCCGGAGCAGCGGTGTCCGCCGGGTAACCCGGCAGAATCCAGTCGAGACGGAACAGGCCGGCGAGTCCGGTGATATTCGTGTTCGCAGCCATCAACATGATCACCTTGGTCGACGGGTTTGCCAGTGCGCCGGTCATCACATTCCCGGTGGCTGCCTGAACCAGCGAGCGCACGATGTGGGAGGCCAGATTGGAACTCTGCACGGCGGCCAGATAGGGCGTGCGGTACTCCAGATCGAGAGCAAGGTTGTACAAGCGCGTGATCTGGCTGATGCCGCCTGCCGTTAATTGGCCCCAACCGACGTCTGCAGCCGGCATTCCATCCGCGTACTCCATGACGAATGGATCGATCGCAATCACGACAGTTCCCAGGCCTCCGATGCTTACCGGCGAAGCGGAACCCGTGATGGCGATCGGAAGGGTCGTGACGTCGAGCTTACCTGCCGGAGCAGCGGGCACCGGAGTCTGGCTGGCCGGATAGTTGAATAAAATCGAACGCGTGAGGGCGAGTTCGGGGCCGTACGCGGTGGTTAAAGACTGTGCACTATCGCCGAGACGTCCCCGTACGGCGGCGACCGCCATCTGCTCATCGATCTGCGCGACGCCCGCGGCCACCGGAGAGAACAGCGGGTCGCTGTCCTGTTGAGGATAGAAATTGATGTTCATGCCGGCCCCCGGGAGAAGGCCGGCCCAGAAGGCTTTGGCCGTGTCAATGATCAGTTGACCGTTATTGGCCCGGAAGTATACGGAGGAAGCGTCGGCCGAATCTTTGCCGGTCAGCATTCCCTCCTGCGTGAGCCAGAGACGGAAATAGCCGCCGAGGATCGTCTCATTCGCGGCGCCGTTGACGGTCAGGTTGGAAACGCCCGGAACGCTGAACACCGGGAATGGTTGGGTGGAGAAATTGTTGAGAGTGCTGTTGTCCACAACGGGAGATCGAACGCCGTGACGGCCGAGAATGATGACCTGCTTGACTTTCGTATCATCGACGGGCTGCGCAGCAAGAAGCGAAGCGCAGGAGAGAGCCAAAGCGGCGATCCTGAACGAATGGATTTCCATGTTGTGGTAGTGCCGGACGCCGGATTTCCTCTCTGATTTCTTTCTATCTCCATGAGCCGGTCGCGCACGCGGATTTGAACCACCGACCTTTGGGTTATGTGTCGACGGGGGGACAACATTCCCGGAATTTCCCGGCGCCGTGTTCGCCCCCGCGCCAATTCGTGCCGGCAGGCAGTCACGAGTTATGGTAGGATATTCTTACCATGTCGAGCAGCCTGTCCCAAGTCGAGTACGTGTCCCACACGCGGATCGGTGAAAAGGGGCAACTCACAATCCCCAAGCAGTATCGCGATGAACTGGGCCTGGCGACCGGCGCTCCCGTCGCCGTGCTGCGGATCGGGGAAGGTCTTATGCTGATCCCCGAACAGAACCGGTTTCGGATTCTTTGCGAATCCATCGCGTCCGTGTTGGAGCACCGGCAACTCTCCCCGGCGGATTTGCTGGAAACCTTGCCCGAGGCACGGCGAAGCGTCTTCGTTCGCCGCTATCCTGAACTTGCGAGGCGTGAACGCGGAACGCGGCGGGGCAAGCGGCGTTGAGCCGGGGGGAACGTGTTCGGGTTTTCCTCGACTCCAACGTCTTGACCGCTGGCATAGTTTCAGCGTGGGGGTTGGATAAAGCCGTTCTCTCGTTATGCGCAGCTCGAATATGCCGGCTGGTTCTCGCCGAAGCCGTGCGCGAGGAGGTCGAAGAGAATCTTCTGCTCCGCTTGGGCGGGATGGAATCCGGCGACGTGAACCGGGTATTGGATAGCTATGTCCATTTGATCGATTCGATGAAGCCGGAGATGGCGCCGTTTCCGGGTGAAGCCGAGGTGGTGGCTGGGCGCCATCTGATTCGTGATGCGGCGGATGTTCCGGTGCTGCTCTCCGCGATTGCGAGCCGCCCCGATTGGTTCATCACGCACACCACCAAACATTTCACGCCGGCCGTTGCGCGGCGGACCGGCCTTCGGATCGCGACGCCGGTTGAGTTTTTTCGTGCTCTCTCCAATAGCCTTTCCGATCCGCGCCGCCGGCCGAACCCGCCCACTTGATGGAAGGGCGAACCTTCTCCAAAGTCCGACGCGGGGAGCGGTTCGGCCGGGCGCGAGAGGCGGATCTCGAAGCATCTCAACCGTTGCGAACCAGTCGCACCGCTCTGGGCATACTCAGCCCGAGGGCGTGTACTACTTTCAGAATGCGGGCGAAGCTGGCACTCTCGTACTCGGTTGCCTCGTAGCGCTGCACTTGTTGCGGCTTGACCCCAAGGCGGCGCGCGAGGCCCGCCTGCGTCATTCCCGCCGCTATGCGTGCGCGGATCAGAGCTTTGGGCAAATCCTCGACGGCTTCAAGAAGCACTTCTTTGCTCTGGCCCGCGTTGAGTCGCTCGTAGGTCGCAACCTGCTCTCGCAATTCCTCCATCTGACTAAGGGCCGCCTGGCGTTGGGCTTCCCACAATCGCGCGCTGATGTTCGAGGGACGATCCTGACCGGCCAACTCGGCGACTGCGTCCTGAAACCGCCGGACTTGCGCCTTTGTGATTCGGTACTGCTTTTCGTTCTTGATCACTTTCGCCTGCTCCTTCCCAGCCGGATTGCCAAAATCCCTTTCGGTTCGCCGCTCATCTTGTTCACCTGGAAGAAATTCACAAACGCCCTGCCGGAATCCTGCCAGCATCCGATGACCCCGCGGATTGAAGTCGAGCCGATCCTCGAGTTCCCGCCAAGTGGCAAAATGCACACCTGGCGGAAGGCCGCCATTGGCAGACCATTCAGGAATCATTGTATCAATACTACATGATCGTTGTATTAACCGTGAGTGTGAGCAGGCGGCGAGACGTGATCGATCGCTGCCCGCACGTCCGCCCGCAAGCTTTCATTTTGGCTCTGCCTCGTTTCGCTTCCCTGCTTTTGTCGCTCATCACCTCGCGCCAGTTCGCCAGTACCGATACGCAAGGATCCACTCGGCGCCGTCCGGAGGCGGCGAGGGCAACGGCAATTCCGAGAGGGAAATCCGCTGCTCGGTTTTTCCCTTCCGGCAAACGGCGACCAGTTGGTCGTCTCCGGTGATATCGACGCTTTCCACACTGGCCGTCACGCCGAGAATCTGCGTTTCAAAAGGCAACCGAAGGTCGTTTTCCAGCATCGTGTAGAATCCGGAAACTTGTTCCGACTCGCCGTTTGCATCCACCACCGCTTCCTCGATAAGCTCGTCAAGCCGGGCCTTGCTCAAGCCAAGCCCTTTAGCAGGTATGTTTCTCCCTATTCGCTTTGTGCTCATACCGTTCTCTCGTTGCTCTCCTACTTTACCCTCCAAAAAGCGAATTCTCACGACGAAGTCCGCCAAGCCGCCCGATTCCGCCGAAAACTTGGCAAGCCGGCAACCATCCGTCTCAGGAATTGGGCTTGAGAAGCCAGTCCCAATCCGGAACATGTTCTCGTACGAAATCGGGTGAGAGCCGGCGGCGGCTTCGGTCTCGGAGCGGAGTTCGCTATGCCGGTCCAGAAGCTTCCTGAGGGCTGAGGCGGCTTCCGCCTCATTCAGTTTATCGAGCAGACTGGCGTCGCTCCCCCCTTTACGATCCCGCTTGGATTTTGCGTTCTTTTCAGCCATCGGTCGTACCTTGGCCTTATCTGGATGATTGTAGCCGAACGCGCCGATGCCCGAAATGTATTTGCCGCGGAACGGGGTAAACTGACTGAGAGATGACTGACGAGAAGGCGGTTCCGAACTCGCAACGGGCGGGACACGGGAGCGGTGGATGAAGCGAAAGCCTCGCCGCGGTACGGATCCGATCGAGGGTCGGATGGAACTGGCGCTTAACCCAGGGGCGTTCATTCCCGATCGGGAATGCTTCTCGTTCGTGAGTGGGTTGGAAGAGGTCGCCGCCGAGGTCGCGAAGCTCATTACAACCGACTCGGCACGCGCCGCCACACTCTACGAGACTTTCCTCGCCGGCTGCTACGAGAAGGCCGAAGAGTTCCACGATTCGAGCGGATACTTGGGACAGTTCGTGGCCGGCCTTATCCGCGGATGGATCAAAGCCAGGCAGGCATCGGGCGCAGACCCGGACGAGACGGCCGTCCGGCTGCTTGCGTGGATGGACAATGACCCCTACGCACTTTGTTACGAAGTGGAGAAGGACGCCGCCAAGGCATTCGACAAGGCCGGGCTGGCCGCGTTCGAAAGACAGATTCGATCGCGGTTTGAGGCTGCGTCCACAGCTACGCCGACGCCGGGCAAGTCGGCAATACACGACGAGGAGTATCTTCGCCGCCGTGGGAGCGAGATACTGCGCACAGTCTACCTCGTGCGGAGAAACCTTGCGGCCTATCTTGCGCACGCCACTCAGACCGGGGTCACCGCCCAGGACTGCCACGCCCTCGCCGCGATGCTCCTCGCGCGCCGCAAACCGGAAGAGGCGCTGGCATGGGTTGAACGCGGGATCGCACTCGACCGGGAAGACCCACATGGGCGGACCTCGGCCGGCTACGATCTCACGCGGCTTCACCGCGAGTTGCTGACCAGGCTGGGCCGTGGAAATGAGGCGATCGAGGCCGCCTGGGCGGAATTTCGAAAAGATCCCGGCAAATACAGCTACGACGAACTCATGAAGTTTGTGCCCAGAACCGGGCGCGCCGCATGGCACGAGAAGGCGATGGACGCCGCCAAGGGCGACGATCTCCGCTCCCTCATTGAGTTGTTCATCGAGACCAGGGAGATGAAACGTCTCGCGGAGTTGGTGCGCGGCGCCACGGACCAAGCCCTCGAGCATTTGAGCCATTACGCCACCGAGCCTGCCGCGAAGAAACTGGAGAAGGCTGACCCGGGCCTCGCTGCCCGCCTCTGGCGCGCCCAGGGAATGCGCATAGTGAGCGCAGCGAAGAGCAAGTATTACGATGCGGCGCTCTCGAATTTCGAGCGCGCCCGGCGCTGCTACGTGCGCGCGGGCCTCGCCGCCGAATGGGCGGACACCGTTCGCCAGATTCGCGTCAGCCACCGCCGTAAAGCCGGCTTCATGTCCGGGTTTGAGGCACTGGCCGCGGGCCACGGCCGGGCCAGCCAGCCTTCGTTTCTGGAGCGCGCCAAGACACGCTGGGGCGTGCAGGACGGGCGAGACGATTCATGAAGAAGGGATATCAGGCTCGGACAGTGCGTTCTAGCCGCACGAGGCAGTGAACGCGGTATGACGGAGAACGGTTCAGAGTCGCTTCCATTCGAGCCTCCAGAGCAGGAAAACATTCGTCTCCGGGAGGAAAATGCTCGTCTGCGGCGACTTCTTGCGGTTCATAGCATCCCGATTCCGCAACTGGCTCCGGAGAATCCACCTCCAGCCAAACCCGTTGAGACGGCGACACCGGTGGACAAGGAGGAACGTGCCAGAAAGCGAATCGCACTCTTTCGAAGCCTGTTTCGCGGGAGAGAAGATGTCTACGCACGGCGATGGGAGAATGACGATGGCCGACACGGATATATGCCGGTGGTCGTAAAGGACTGGAAGGCTATCAACAGAAGCCGCCCGGAGGAGCGGAAGAAAGTCGACCGGAAGACACAGAAGTTCATCCCGCTGACCGACGCCGTCATCGAGAACCACCTCTTGGGCAAGGAAACCGTCGGCGTGTACCCTCTCCTGCCGGACGAAACGTGCTGGTTCCTCGCGGCAGACTTCGACAAGACGACTTGGGAGTATGACTCCCTGGCTTTCCTTGAGACCTGCCAGGAGTTGAACGTGCCCGCTGCTTTGGAGCGTTCTCGTTCCGGGAAGGGCGGCCACATTTGGATCTTCTTCGACCGTGCGCTACCGGCGATCACCGCGCGCAAACTCGGATGCGTGCTGCTCACGCGAACCATGGAGCGTAGGCATCAGGTCGGCCTTGATTCCTACGATCGCTTCTTCCCCAACCAGGACACGATGCCCAAGGGAGGGCTCGGGAACCTGATTGCACTCCCCCTACAGTTTGCGCCGCGCAACGCGGGCAACAGCGTATTCATCGACTCCGACTTCCGCCGGTACCCCGACCAGTGGCAGCTCCTTTCGACGATCCGGCGAATGCCGGTCGACGCCGCGGAGGAGATCGTCGCGGAAGCTCAGCGCAAAGGCGATTTGATCGGAGTCCGGATGAGCATCGCCAATGAGGAGGAGGCACAAGACCCGTGGACTTTGCCACCTTCCCGCAAGCGGAGGGAGAGGCCGATCGAAGGGCCGCTGCCAAAGACTGTCCAGATCGTTCGCTCGAACCTTGTTTACGTGGAAAGTAAGGATTTGCCGCCAGCCATGCTGAATCGGCTACTCCGGCTGGCAGCATTTCAGAACCCGGAATTTTACAAGGCCCAGGCCATGCGGCTCTCGACGTACGACAAGCCGCGTGTAATCGCATGCGGCCAGGAATTTGTCCAGCATATCGCCGTTCCTCGTGGATGCCTGACGGAGACCTTGGCTCTTCTCGATGCGCACAAGATCCGGCCCGAAGTTCGGGACGAACGGTACGCGGGCACGGCGATTGAAGCGGAGTTCCAGGGTCGGCTTCGGCCGTTCCAGGAGGACGCCGTCGCGAAGATCACCGCCCACGACGAAGGCATCCTCTGCGCTCCGACGGCGTTCGGGAAAACCGCCGTTGCGGCGTGGCTGATCGCGAAACGCAAGGTCAACACTCTGGTGGTGGTTCACCGGCAGCAGTTGCTCGATCAGTGGCAGGAGCGCCTTGGGATGTTCTTGAATTTGCCCGCCAAATCGATCGGGCATATCGGCGGTGGCAAAATGGATCGGACGGGTTGCGTAGACGTCGCCGTCATTCAAAGCCTGTATCGAAAGGACGAAGTGAAGGACTTCGTTGCCGAATACGGCCAGGTGATCGTCGATGAATGTCACCATATATCCGCTTTCACTTTCGAACAGGTGATGAGGCAGGTGAAGGCCAAGTATGTTGTCGGNNCGGTTCAGCATGAGCGCCCGGACGATGACCGAAACGACTCCCTTCGAGCACAAGGTCACTCCCCGCCACACAGAATTTCGAATGGCGCCGGAACTCACCGAGGTCACGATTCAGGACATCTACGCCGCGCTCGTGAACGATGTCCCGCGCAACGAGATGATCGCTGGCGACATCGTGCGCGCCATCGATTCGGGACGTTGCCCGTTGCTTCTGACCGGCCGGACAGAGCATCTCCAGTATTTCGCAGCCAAGCTTGCAGGTGTTGCCAAGCACGTCTTCGTTTTGAAGGGCGGCACGGGGAAAAAGCAGCGGCGGGAAACAGCGGCAGCCCTGGCGGCAGTGCCGGAAAACGAATCGCGAGTGATTCTGGCGACGGGAAGCTACATCGGAGAAGGGTTTGACGACGCGCGGCTGGACACGCTCTTCCTGGCCATGCCGATCTCCTGGAAGGGTACGCTGCAGCAGTACGTGGGCCGGTTGCATCGTCTCCACGACAACAAGCGATTCGTGCAGGTCTACGATTATGTGGACCACTACGTTCCGATGCTGGCGAGGATGTACGAGCGCAGGCTGAAGGGCTATGCCGCGATTGGTTACGCGATCGAGCAGGAGACCTCTTCTTCGCACGCGGCACCCGGCGCACAACCTCTGTGAGCCAAGCCCGCGTGGCAGTCGATGTGCAACCCATCCGCGCCCAGTCGGGTGGCAACCATCAAGAAACAAGGCGAACCGTCGAGCACGGCTCGTTGGGTTTTGGACCCAACGGTCCACCCGGTCCCGGGCTGGCGTGCAGCGATGTCGACTGGATAAGACTCATAGATCCGGTTAGGCTGAACCTGCGAAAGCATGCGTAAAATCAATGCCTTGACGCGTATCGACAGTGCGACACCGCATAATCACAGCGAGGAAGTTGGAACGAAGGTCGGTGCGTCGCAAGAGGCCCGAAATCGACAGCATTTCAAACATTTTGGTAGCAGCCTCCTTTTGCTCCGCTTGCGCGTGCTCTGGAAGTTATTGATTAGGAAGGAATTTTGGTTGCGGGGGTAGGATTTGAACCTACGACCTTTGGGTTATGAGCCCAACGAGCTACCAGACTGCTCCACCCCGCAATTCCATACTACTCCATGGCGCGCTCCGGGTCAATGCCGCTGCGAAATTCCGGCGCGCGACGCGAAAGTGGAAGGCACACGCCTCCTGGTGGTCTGGGCAGGCTAAAGCGTGCCCCACCAGCGCAAGGCTACAATGGGTGTGTGCCCCGCTTTGTGGTCCCGGCTGTCTTGGCGCTAGCCACGGCTCTCGCCGCGCAAACCGGATTCTTTCCGTTGCAGGACGTCAAACCCGGCATGCGCGGCACCGGCAGGACCGTGTTTTCGGGCAGCCAGGTCGACGAATTCCAGGTCGAGATCCTGGGNNAGCCCGGTCTATATCGATGGCCGGCTGGTGGGCGCGGTGGCCATGGCGTTTCCGTTCTCGAAAGATCCCATCGCCGGCATACGGCCCATCCAGGACATGATGCGGCCCGCCACGGCGCCGGTCGAGCGCGGCGCCATCGCGCTGGCGGATCGGGACCTCACGCGCGTGCTGCCGAGGCCAGAGGCCACGCTCGCCGGCGAAGCGCGCATGGTGGATATCGCCACCCCCATCTCTTTCGGCGGGTTCAGCCGCGCCACGCTCGAGGCGTTCGCGCCGCAACTGCGCGCGCTGGGCCTGGAGCCGCGCCAGGGCATCACCGCGGGCGGAAAAGTCGAGCCCGGCATGGGCAACGCCGCGGATCTCAAGCCCGGCTCCATGATCAGCGTCGAGCTGATGGCCGGAGACCTGAGCGTGGGCGCCGATGGCACCGTCACCCACATCGACGGCAATCGCGTGTGGGCCTTCGGACACCGGTTCCTGGCCGTCGGCTCGACCGCGCTGCCGTTTGCCCGCGCCGATGTCATCGCGCTGCTGCCCAACCTCAACACGTCCTTCAAACTGGCCTCGCCCAGGGAATGGATGGGCATCATCACGCAGGATCACGATACTGCCATAGCCGGCGAGCTGGGCAGGCGCGCGGCCCTGGTGCCGGTCTCGATCGGCGTATCGCGGGCGGGCCGCGCCGTCGAGTCTTACCGGGTGGAGATGGTCAACGACCCGCTGCTGTCGCCGCTTCTGCTCCAGATGGCGGTCTACTCCGCCATCGACGCCACGGAGCGCACCGTGGGCGCCTCCAGCGTCCGCGTCACCGGAGAAGTGGAATTCCAGAATGCGCCCGCGCCGGTGCGGATCGAGAACATGTACGCCGCGGATAACGGCTCGGCCATGCTGGTTTCGCTTTCCGCCGCCGTCCCCGTGGCCTACGTGATGCAAAGCGGCTTCCGCGCGCTGGAACTGAAGAAGGTGGCGATCCATATCGAAGCCTTCGCCCAGAAAAAGCAACTGACCATCGATGGCATCTCGGTTTCGCGGCGCGAGGTGCGGCCGGGCGAAAAGGTGCTGCTGAACGTCGTGCTGGCGGGCGAGAACGGGGCCGAGACCCGGCGCCAGGTGGAGTACCAGGTGCCCATCGGCGCCGAACCTGGACCGCTGTACTTCACGGTGGCCGACGCCAACACCGCCAACCTCGCGGATTTCCGCCAGGTCCTCGCCACCAGCCCCCGCAGCACCGGCCAGTTGATCGCCACGGTGAACAATCTGCACCCCAACACCAAGGCTTACATCCGCGTGTGGCGCACCGACCCCGCGTTTCAACTGGAAGGCGCCGACCTGCCGGATCCGCCGGCCTCCGTGGCTCTCATCCTGGCGGGCTCGCAATCGAGTCTGGCCGGCATCACCCAGACCCGCAACTCAAAAGTCGCGGGGATGGAGGTGGACGCGGGCGATATGGTGGTCTCCGGCTCCAAGACCATTCAGGTGGAAATCAAGGAATGACCGTCGCCATGCGCTACTCCGCCACGCTCGCCGCGGCATTCACAGCCGCGCTGGTCCCCTACGCGCTCGCCAGCGGCACCCAGGCCTGGGAGATGAGCTCGTACAGCGATTTCGTCCGCGGCCGCTTCGATGGCATCTCGCTCAGCCGCGAGGGCCGCCTCTCGCTGGCGCCGAAAATGGAGACGGTCTTCACGTCGGACCAGCCGGTGATCTGGAGCGTGGCGGAAGCCCCCGATGGAACGCTCTACGCCGGCACCGGCCACCGCGGCCGGGTTTACCGCATCGATCGCACCGGCATAAGCTCGCTGTTGTGGACCGCCGAGCAGCCCGAGGTCTTTGCCGTCGCCGTGGATTCGAGCGGCGCGGTTTACGCCGGCACCTCACCCGATGGCAAGGTTTATCGTATCGAGGCCGGCAAGGCCACGGAGTATTTCGCACCTGGGACGCGCTACATCTGGTCGCTGGCAGCGGGGCCCGACGGCGCGCTTTACGTGGGCACGGGCGACCAGGGCAAGGTGTTCCGCGTAACCGGCGAGGGCCGCGGCGAACTGTATTACGATACCGGCCAGTCGCACATCACCGGCCTGGCCGTGGATGCGCAAGGCCGGGTGCTGGCGGGCACCGAGCCCAACGGCATTCTCTACCGCATTTCCGCCAAGGACAAGGCCTTCGTGCTGTACGACGCGAGTCTGCCGGAAATACGCGCCATCGTTCCCATGCCGGATGGCACGGTGTACGCGGCTGCGCTGGGCGGCTCCGTGGCCAAACGGGCGCAAAGCGCCGCGCAGGCCGCGCAGGGCATGGTTGGCGGCGCCGGCGCGACCGCCACCACCACTACCATCACGGTGGAAGCCCAGAACACCGGCCCCGGTGAAATCAAGCCGCCCGAGCCCGCCAAGCCGCAATCCCCCGCCGCGGTTTCCACTCCTCAGGTGAGCACTCAGTTCACGCCGGTGGTGGACGTGAGCGGCGTCGAAAAATCCGCCGTCTATCGCATCAACCCGGACAACACCGTCGAGACGCTGTGGAGTTCCAAAGAGGAGAACGTCTACGATCTGCTGGCGCTCGAAAAGCAGATTCTTTTCTCCACCGACAGCAACGGCCGCATCTACGGCCTGGCGCCGGACCGCCGCGTCACTCTGGTGGCGCAGACCAACGAGGGCGAGACCACGCGCCTGCTGCCGTCGGACCACTCGGTGCTGGCCGCCACCAGCAACATGGGCCGCATCTTCCGGCTGGGGGAAACGCCGGGCGCGGGCGGCTCCTACGAAGCCCCCGTACACGATTCCGGCACGGCGTCGCGCTGGGGCAGTCTGAATTGGCGCGCGGACGTGCCCGCCGGCAGCTCGGTGCGCTTCCGCACGCGCTCCGGCAACTCGGCCAAGCCCGACCGGACCTGGAGCGATTGGTCCGAGCCGCTGGCCGACGCATCCGGCTC
>PLMF01000090.1 GCA_003142355.1 Bryobacterales bacterium | reverse complement strand
CTCGGTGGGGCCGTAGGCATTGACATACGTCAGCCGCCGTACGTGGCGTGCGACATCGGCCGGGTTGGCTGCCTCGCCCGCCGTGACCAGCAAGCGCAGCGGCGTCAAATCCACCGGGCCCAGCGCGCTCAGATACGCGGGCGGCAAAGTGGCCACGGTCACACCCTCCCGCCGGAGCAGGTCGAGGAAACGCGCCGGATCCAAGATCGCTTCCTTGGACGCCAGCACCAACGGAGCCCCGGATGCCAGAGCGAGGAAGATGTCGACAATCGAGGCGTCGAACATCGGGCCCGCGAACCCGAGCACGCGGTCGCGGGCGGTCACCTCCCACCCCCGCATGAGTTCGGCGACCGTGTTGGCAAAGCCTCCGTGCTCGATCAGGACGCCTTTCGGCTGCCCCGTAGTGCCCGAGGTATAGATGATGTAAGCGAGGGAACGCGGCGACAGAGCGGCTGTCGCAGCCGTGGGTTTGGAAAACCGGGACGCCTCGGCCACCGGGACCGAACGCACTCCCTCGAAAACCTCGGCCTGGTATGGCGCGCCGGCCAGCAGCAGCCGGCATCCGCTGTCGCCGAGAATGAAGGCGAGGCGCTCGCGAGGCATCTCCGGATCGAGCGGGAGATAGGCGCAGCCCGCTTTCAGGACGCCGACCAGGGCCGCGATCCACTCCGTGTTCCGGCCGCAGAGCACAGCAACCGGCTGCTCGGGGGTGGTTGCTTCCGGGCCTGTAAGGAAATTCGCGATGCGGCTTGAGTCGCGGTCCAAGTCGCCGCGGGTCATGCGTTCCTCGCCGCAGACCACAGCCACGGCGCCCGGAGCCTCGGCGGCACGCCGCTCGACCATGTCGACGACGGTCGGTTGCGAAGCGGCGGGCCGATGCACGGCCGCGGATGTCACTGGCTCGGGCGAGAAGCGGATTTCCCTCACTAGGCGGTCGCCTTCCACTGCGACATCCACCAGCAGCGTCTCGAAAGCGCGGGCCATCTGTCCGGCTTCCGCGGAAGAGATTAGTTGCGGATTGTAGTTGAAGAACAGATTGACGTCTTCGTCCTGGTTGTATTCGTCGATCTCGAGCGAGAGCGTCTCCTCGCGCGCGCCCGTATCGAGCGTGATGGTGCGCATCGGAGAGCCACCGAAGGTGATGTCGTAATCCAGCTTCCGGTAGACCACGGTGACGTCGAAAATGGCGTGGCAAAAACCATCGAGCGAGCGGCAGTGGCGCAGAGTTTCTCCGAGCGGGAAGCGTTGGTGCCGGTAGCAGCTCCTGGTGTCGGCGTTGATCTGTCCGGCCAGGCCGAGAATACTCGCGTCCTTGCCGATCCGTAGGCGCAGCGGCATCATGTTCATGAACATCCCCGCGGTGCGGCGGAAGGCGTGATTGCTGCGGTTCAGGATGGGCGTACCGGCGACGATATCGTCGCACCCGGTAACGCGGTTTAGGTAGCCGAACATGCATGCCAGCAGGAATTGGAACGGCGTGACGCCGGCTTCCTCGCAGCGCGTCACTACGGAGTTATAAACCAGGCGACTGACACCCAGTGTGCAGCGCTCGGTCCTCAGCCCGTCGCCCGTCAGCCCGCCCTTTCGCGCGGTGAAAGGAAGCGGCTCGGGCATGGCGGGAAACTTCGCGTGCCAGAAAGCCTCGTCCTTTAGGAACTGCCCGGATGCGGCATACGCGCGGTCGTCCCGAATGAAGTCGGCATACGAATGCCGCTCGAAGCCGGGCAGGCTTCCGCTACGGAGCAATTCGTTGTAAGACTCGGCGACGGTGGCGGCGATCAGCGAGTGTCCGAAGGCGTCGTTGGAGGCGTGATGGAACTTGGGATACCACAGGTGCAGGTTGTCGCCCAAGCGGAACAATACGTCGCCGTGCAGCGGAAACTCATCCACGCGCATGGGCCGGCGGATGTCCGCGAGNNACACTCCTCTTCCGGCAGGAATTCCTGCATGGCTTGCTCGCCATCCGGAAGGAGGCGCATCCGCTGGGTGTCGTGCACGCGAAGCGCGCATTCCAGGCCCTGCCGGAACCGTCCGGCGTCGAGCGGGCCGCGAATGACGATGGCGCCGCCCATGTTGTATTTGGTGGTGGCTCCGTGCAGCAGAGCGTCCAGATAGATGGATTGCTGCGGGAATGTGAGGGGGTGCATGTTCAAGAACTCCGCATGGCTCATCGAATCAGCGGCTCGGGAACCGGATGGCTCTCTTGAATGGTCACCGGCGTGCCGTTTCGAAAGACGTTCAGGAAAATCGCCTTGTCCTCCAGTTCACCCCGGCTGTCGAACTTATAACGGCCGTTGGCGCCTTCCCAGGCGTCCATGAACCGGATGGCATAGGCCAGATCGAGGGGGTTGCCGGAACCCGTGAATTGGACCGCTTTCGCCAGGATGCGCAACGCATCGTAGCCTTGCGCGGCCCACGCATCGGGGTTCCTCGCATATCGCGTCCGGAACTTGCGGACGAACGCCTGGTTCTCAGGGCTCGGCGAGTCCACGTTGTACTCCACATAGTACATGGCGCCCTCCAACCCCGGGCCGGCCCTCTCACGCATTTCGGGCGTATCGCCGAAGGCCCCCAGGATGGGTGTTTTGACGCCGACCCCGCGCGCCATCCGCAAGAAGTCTCCCGCCCAGGGTTCCAATCCCGCAAGAAAGATGAGATCGGCGTCGACCCCCTTCAGTTCGTTGACCGGCATTCGGAAGTCCGCGCGTTCTCGGGAGTAGGACCATTGATAGACCACTTGCGCGTTCATGGCGTCCAGCACGACGCGATACTGATAGGCCAGATCTTCCCCGTAGGCGTCTTCTTCCCAGAGCACAGCGAATTTCCGGTAGCCTCGGTCTACCGACAACCTCGCTAGCGAGCGGCCGATGTGGTCGCTGGACAGGATGGTGCGCACCATGTATTTGCTTCCGTGGGCAGTCATGGCAGTGTTATTGGCGCCTACCATGAGGTGCAGCAACCGACTGGCTTCGTACATCGGCGAAGCCTTGATGGCTTGGCTGTCGTCGTAGTAGCCGAGCACCGCGCTCATGTCGGGATTGCCGGAGAATTCGATGGCGATGCGCTTGGCCTTTTCCGGGTCGAAAGCGTCATCCCGCAGGACCAGGCGAACCGGGATGCCACGGGCCAGGCCGCCGGCATTGATTTCTTCCCGCGCCAGTTTAAGGCCGTCGGCCATCCCGTCCTGGTTCACCGAAAAGGGCCAGCAGACCCCCACCAGAATCTCTTTCGGCGGGCGGCTGAGAGCCTGGAATCTCCGTTCTCCCATGCGCTCGAAGGACCGCCACTGGGGCGACAGGGCGTACACCAGCAGTCCGGCCGACAACGTCAGGAGGAGCAGTTTCCTCATGCCTCACTCCTGTCCCAAGATGAGCGGCAGGCCGTTCTTGCCCGAACCGATCACCACCACTTTGGCGTTCGGCGACTTGGCCAGGTCCTGGGTTGCCTGAATCCCTTGCCAGGAGAGCACGGAGGGGGTGAGGCTGCTGTTGACCGTGTTGTTGTAAACCCTGATGCCCTCGGATTCGATGCGCCTGCGATCGGCTTCCTTAGTGGCGATCGACAGCCGGTATACGTACTCTTCGTCGATCTGTTGCTGGGCCATTTTGGCTTCGATTGCCTGGGAGATCCGGGGGGGCAGCGTAATGCTTTCAATCGGCACCTCGTCCAGAGCCACGAAGCGCGCTTCCAGGTGAGTCTTCGCGAGCACGCTGACGCGCTCCTGGATGGCCTTCTGCGTGGCGTAGATCTCCTCGGGCTTGTACTGTCCGAACACGATCCGCATCACCGACCGGATCTCCGGACGCACCACCACGTTCACGAAGTCCGGTCCCACGCGCTGGTGCAGCAGCGGAAGGGTGTCCTGGTCGAGGAAATAGCGCACCGAATACCGCACCCCTACCGTGAGACCGTCCACGGTCAGGACGTCGATCGCGTCGTTGAACTGCCGCTTGCGGGTGTTGTAAATGTACATCTCGTTGAACGGCAGGATCACGTGCACGCCCTCGCGGTACACCGTGTCGAGCTGAGTGCCGCCGCCCAACAGCCGCCAAAGCACTCCCAGTTCGCCGGGATGGACGGAGATCACGATGCGGTTGAAGAAGAAGACCGCAACGAAGCACAGCAGAATCGAGAGCAGGATCAGGTACGGGGCCTGGCGCCGCGCAAATGCCGCGTAGCGCCGGTATCGATGGGCGGCCCATTCACGAATCGATTTCATTTCTCGCGCCCCTCAGTAAGCCGTTTGGCGTTGGACGGACGCTTCCGCGGTTTGGACGGCTTACCGGTCCGCGCAATCTCTCGAAACTTGCCGTAGTCCATTTCGAGCACCCGGTCGGCGACGTGGAAATAGCGGTCGTCGTGCGAAACCACCAGCACCGTCTTGCCGGCCCGCTTCAATTCCGGCAGCAGCGTGTCATAGAAGTAGCCGCGAAAACGCGGGTCCTGGTCGGCCGCCACTTCGTCGAAGATATAGACTGGTTTGTCTTCGAGATAGGACACCACCAGGGCCAGGCGCTTGCGCTGTCCGGTCGACAGGAGGATGGTTGAAAAACGCCCGTCCCGGAAGGCCGTCTTGCTGGAAATCTCCATCAGCCGCAGCAACTGGTCCACGCGCTCCGGCGCCGCGTCCCGCAGGCCGTGGAGCTTGTCGAACAGATGAAAATCCGAGAAGATCGCCGAGAACAGGTTCCGGTACGACTGTACGTTGGCCGCCACGATTTCCGCGCCATCCACGCGGATGCAGCCCTGCATGGGCCGGTATAAGGCTGTGAACAGCTTCAGCAGCGTAGTCTTGCCGCTTCCATTGCCTCCCACCAGGAACAGGATTTCTCCGCGGCGCACTTCCTCATCGATGGGTCCGACCTGGAAACCGGCACTGCCATCGGGAGATCGGTAGTTAAAGCACACGCCTTCGAACCGGATGGCGCTGAAGTCTTCCATCCCGTCCAACGGAGCATCCTCGCGGCCAGCCGGGACCAGAGTTTCGTCCAGCGTGGCTTCCAGGCGCCGCAGGTTGTCCACCGTCACGTTGACCTGCGAAAGCACCGGGATCATGATGGCCACGTTGGCCAGCGGGCCCATCAGAAAGAGGACCGCGGCCACGACCTTGGTGACCGCGCCGGAAAAGGATGGCGATAGGATCGGCAGGACGAAGACGATGGCGCCGACCAGAAGCACGAAAAACGATTCCACAAACACCACGTTGTTCGAGAACCGCAGCATCACGCGCACGCGCGCGTCTCTTACCCGGGTGGCGGCGGTGCCGAACTCCTCAAACACGTCATCGCTCTTCAGCCGGTTGATGCGGAGTTCCTTGAAGCCCATCAGAAGTCCGGTCAAAGACGTGAAAAGATCGTCCTCGCAACGCGAAGCCTCCTGCAAACCGTCCTCGTAACTCTTCCGGTCCTTCAGATAGATCGCCACTCCACAAACGATCATGGCCACCGAGATCAGGACCGCCATCGGCGAAACTATGGCGATGTAGGCCAGCGTGAAGATCACCATGATGGAGGATTGCGCCGCGCTGAACAGCGGGCGGGCCGCCTGCCCGATGGCCGACGTTTCGCGGCTGATCCGGGCGTGTATGTCGGCTTCGCCGATCGATTCCAGCGTCAGCAGGTCCGAACGGCGGATCTTATCCGCCAATCGCACGCGCACATTGCGAATGGCATCTTCCGCGATCCGGCTGGATTCGTACAGTATGTAACGCAGAGAATAGGCGAACAGGGCGAGCGACAGCACGAACAGCAGCAAGTGCCGCCAGTTCGGCCCGCCCTGCCGCATCGACTCCACCGCCGCGTTGATCACCGCCAGAATCAGGGCATTGGCAGTGCCGGAAGCTAGCGTCATCACGAGCAGCTTCCGGTCCAGCGCGGAAGTCTCCCGCTGCAGGAACTCGAGTATCCCGAAACGCAATAGAGGATTCATGGTCAGTTATGGCGCTAGTCGTGGGTACCACGCCGAGCCCGACATCGGCTCCCGATGTCAGGACCTCCGCGGTGCAGCGAAGTACAGAAATAGCAGGCTGACGAAGGGGGTAAAGATAAAGGAGCTGAAGAAGAAACCCCAGAATCCGATCCGCCGGTTCCGTCCCGCGATTCCCGCCACCAGGCAAAGCGCCAGGTACACGACTGCGAGTTCCAGGACCATCGACGTTTAAACCTCGGCTTCGGCCTTCTCTTCCGTCTTCATCGTCGAGGCCATCTTCCGGCCTTCCTCGAACTGCTCCTTGAAATGTTCCTTGGCTCCCTCCGGGTCGAAGTTAAGGAGTGTGCCGCCGGACTCGAAGTGCCGGATGAACACCTTGCCCAGCGCCCAAGCCGACGCCCCGCAGAACAGCATCATCGAGGGCGCGCCTACCAGGGCGCCCACCAGCGGAACGGCCTTCAACAGACTGCCGACTGAACCGAACGATATCACGCCGGGGACAATGGAACCGATCAGGGAACCGATTACCGCCTTTCCGCGGCTTTCCTGAAACTGTACGCCGTAGATCTTCGAGATTTCGGCGAGCATCTTGAGCTGCACGCCGGAAACCGCGACCAGATCCACAAACGGGACCGGGATCAGGCCGGCTCCCATGGACCACCACATGTAATTCTTGACTGTCTTAAGAGCTTTCTGTTCGTTTTCGTTCACGGTCATTCACTCCCGTTTTGTATATCGAACCAAGTCCGGGAATACTTTAGCCGTTGCGGCCACAAAAAAGCGTCCGGGCCGTGCAGCCTGTCCTACAGAAAGTGCCGGTGCGGGCCGATATCCTCTTTAACGATGCCGAGCGAGCGACGCGTGAAAACACAGAGTGCGGTGAAAGCCGCTTTCCTCCCTCCGACCCTGATTCTCATTCTTCTCGGCGCCGGATGCGGCCAGCCGGGAAACCCGGGCGCCGCCCGGACGCCGTCTCCGGTGGCAGTGCTGGTCGAAACCGCCGAGCGCCGGGACGTGCCGATCATGGCGGAACTGGTGGCCCGGACCGAGGCGCCCGCCACCGTGGAGATCCGCGCCAATGTCGAGGGCCAATTGACCCAGATGTCCTTTCAGGAAGGGCGCATGGTCCAGAAGGGGCAAGTGCTGTTTCGCATCGATCCGCGCCGGTATGAGGCCGCCGTGCAATCGGCCGGGGCCGCTGTCGAAAAGGCGCAGGCGGACCTGGAAATGGCGCGGGAGGAGGAGCATTTGGTCCACGCGCAGTCCGCGCTGCGCCAAGCCGAAGCCAGTTTATTGAAATCCAATCAGGACGCGGAACGGCTGAAACCGCTGGCCGCGCGCAGGGCTGTGCCGGAACTGGACCTGGACGCAGCCATCGCGGCCCAGTCCTCGGCCCAGGCCGCGCTCGAGGACGCGCGCGCCACGGTGNNACGGTGAAAACCACCACGGTCGGCGACCGCTTGGCCATCCGGCAGGCGCAGGCCAGCCTGACTGCGGCCCAGGCGGCGCTTGAGAAGACGCACCTGGACCTGGAGGAAACCACTATTCACGCTCCCATAGGCGGTCTCATCGGCCGGCTGGAAGTCGCGGTGGGCAACTATGTGGGGCGCGGAGAGCCCAGTCGGCTCGCCACCATTTCCCAGTTGGATCCGATGCATGTCGTCTTCAACATTCCCGAAGCGCTCTACTTACGCACCAGTGCCAAGGGCGCGGACCGCGCCGCGCTGGACCGCATCGAATTGATTCTATCGGACAACCGCGCGTACCCTTTCCCGGGCCGGTTTACGAACGTCGGCAGCGCCGTGGACGCGAAGACTGGAACCCTTTTGGTGGAGGCGGAATTCCCGAACTCCAAGGGCGTACTTCTGCCCGGGATGTTTGGGCGGGTGCGCATGGCGGCGGAAACCCGGCCGGACGCTGTGCTGGTTTCCGAACGGGCTGTGTTCGATGTTCAGGGCTCGAAGGCCGTGTATATAGTTACCCCCGACAACAAGGCCGCCCTCCGCAGTGTCGTGACCGAAGGGAGCTACCAGGGCAAGAGCATCATTACCAGGGGACTCGGCGGCCGGGAGACCGTGATCGTGGAGGGAATCATGAAGGTGCGGCCCGGGCAACCCGTGGCCGCCCAACCGGTTCAAGCCGGCCGGGGCAGGTNNCTGCCGATTGCGCAGTACCCCCAGATCTCTCCGCCCACGGTGACCGTGGAAGCCGTCTATGGCGGCGCCAATGCGGCCGTGGTGGAACAGGCGGTCGCCATTCCACTGGAACAGCAGGTAAACGGCGCCGACAAGATGCTCTACATGGCGTCCAAGAGCACCAACGACGGCCGCTACAGCCTCACCTGCACATTTCAGGTCGGAACCAGCCTGGACCTGGCCGCGGTGGACGTGCAGAACCGCGTCAAAGCCGCCGAGGGCAGCCTGCCGCCGGAAGTGACGGCTTATGGGGTAGCCGTCAAGAAACAGTCTCCCGACATGGTGGCGGTGGTGAGCATCTACTCGCCCGGCAATAGCTATGACGAGGTTTACCTGAGTAACTACACCACCATCAACGTAGTGGATCAACTGAGCCGCGTGCCGGGTGTGGGAAGCACGACCATCGTCGGCCAGCGCGACTATGCGATGCGCGTCTGGGTTCGTCCGGACAAACTCGCCAAACTGGGGCTCACGGCCACCGATATTGAGGCGGCCATTCAGGATCAGAACGTGCAGGCGCCGGCTGGAGCCCTGGGCCAGCCGCCCGCGCCCTCGGGCACTAACTTCGAATACCCGGTAGACGTCAAGGGCCGTTTGAACTCCACGCAGGAATACGACGACATCGTGGTCCGGGCACTGCCGGACGGATCGCTGCTGCGGTTGCGGGACGTAGCGCGCACCGAATTGACGGCGCGCGACTACTCCGGCTACGGCCGGCTGAACGGATCTCCGTCCACACTGATCATCATAAACCAGTCGCCGGGATCGAACGCGCTGGACGTCATCAAGGGTGTGCGGGCCGCCCTGGATCGCGCCAAAGCCAGCTTTCCGCCCGGATTGGACTACAGCATCTCCTATGACAGCACGCGCTTCATCACCAGTTCCATCGAAGAAGTGACGCATACGCTGTTCGAAGCGCTGGCTCTGGTAATTCTGGTTGTCTTTCTCTTCCTCGGGAGCTTCCGCGCCACGCTCATTCCCCTGCTAGCCGTCCCGGTTTCTCTGATCGGAAGCTTTGCGATCTTCATTCCGCTGGGGTTCACCATCAACACGCTGACGCTGTTTGGACTGGTGCTCGCAATTGGCATCGTTGTGGACGACGCGATTGTGGTGGTGGAGGCCGTCGAGCATCACATGCATCTGGGGCTCAACTCTCTGGCGGCCACGGAGAAGGCGATGGAAGAGGTGGCCGGTCCGGTGGTGGGCATCGCCCTGGTGCTGACCGCGGTCTTCGTCCCAGTGGCTTTTCTGGGCGGAATCACGGGTGAGTTGTACCGGCAATTCGCACTGACGCTATCGATTTCGGTATTGCTCTCGGCCCTGGTGGCCCTGACCCTGACGCCGGCGCTGTGCCGGTTGATTCTCAAGCCGCGGCAATCGTCGGGCGGCCCCCTGCGCAGAGGCCTGGACGCTTTCAACCGCAGCTTTGATCGCGCCACGGGAGCCTACACCCGCTGGGTCGGCATCCTCATACGGCATTCCATGACGACTCTTCTCTGCCTGGGGCTGGTGACCCTCGGTGCGTTCGGTCTGTTGCGTGTGCTGCCGTCCGGCTTCGTGCCGGCCGAAGACCAGGGGCTCGTTCTGGCGAGCATCGAGTTGCCGGACGGCGCCTCGGTGGAGCGCGCCGATGCAGTGTTCCGCCGCGCGGAGCGGTTTTTGGCGAAGGTGCCGGCGGTGCGCAACGTCATCACGCTGGGAAGCCTGAACCTGCTCACCGGCGGGTACAGTTCGAACACCGGCACCATCATCGCCACGCTTAAACCGTGGGATGAGCGCAAGAGCGCCAGGGATAGCGCCGATGCCGTCGTCGCGGCCTTGCAGAAGGAGCTTTCCAGCTATCCGGAAGGCATCGGAATCGTCTTCGTCCTGCCGCCCATTCCGGGGCTGGGTGCGGCGGGTGGTTTCCAATTTGAACTGCAGGACCGCAAGGGCTCGACTCCGGAGGAACTGGCGCGCGTCACCGGCGAATTTCTGGACGCCGCCGGCCAGCGGCCCGAACTGAGTTCGCTTTACAGCGGTTTCGGAACCACGGTTCCGATGGTCGACCTCGATCTGGACCGCGACAAAGTGAAGTCGCTGGGCATTCCGATGAAAAGCGTCTTCGACAACCTGCAGATGCTTCTGGGCGGCCTGCAGGTGGGCGACTTCAACCTGTACGGCCGAACCTACAAGGTGGTGGTTCAGGCCGAGCCGGAGTTCCGCCTCACGCCGACCAGCATCGGCGCCATCCACGTGCGTGGGACCGGCGAGCAGATGATCCCGCTCTCGACTGTGCTGCGCACGGGACAGAAGACCGGCGCCGGCATGCTCCAGCGATTTAATCTCTATCGCACGGCGGAGATTTCCGGAGGTCCCGCTCCCGGGTACAGTTCCGGGCAGGCCCTGGACGCGATGGAGAGACTGGCCAGGGAGAAGCTGCCGCAAGGCTTCGGGTTCGAGTGGACTGGCCTATCGTATCAGGAGAGGGCGGCCGGCGGCACGCAAGCACTGATTTTCGGTCTGGCGCTGGTATTTGTATTCCTGGTGCTGGCGGCCCTATACGAGAGTTGGGCCATCCCCTTCGGCGTACTGCTAGGGCTGCCGGTTGGAATTTTCGGCGCATTTCTGGGCACGCTGCTGCGCGGGCTGGTGAACGACATCTATGTACAGATCGGCCTCATCATGCTCTTAGGGCTGGCGGCAAAGAACGCCATTCTCATCGTGGAATACGCCCGCATGAAGCGCCAGACTGGGAATCTGTCGATTGGCGACGCCGCGCTGGCCGGCGCGCGCCTGCGATTCCGGCCCATTCTGATGACCTCCTTTGCCTTCATCCTCGGGGTGGTTCCGTTGACCATGGCCAGTGGGGCCGGCTCGGCGGCGCGCCACTCGCTCGGGACGGCGGTGTTCAGTGGCATGGTCGCGGCCACCGTGCTCGGCGTGCAGTTCGTCCCGGTTTTGTATGTGACGGTGGAACGGATGCTGGCGCGCATTCGGGGAGCGTCACAGGAGGCGCCGCAATGAACCGGGTGACGCCGAGCATACTTTTCGCACTGCTGCTTTGCGGCTGCGCCGGCACCCGCTACCGGCGGCCGGACCTGCCGGTTCCTCCCAACTTCCGTCGAGACGCCCAGGCTCCCGGCCTTCCCGGCGCGGCCAACAACGGCGAAACTGGGGGCCTCGGCGAACTCCGGTGGCAGGATCTGATCCGCGACGAGGAGTTGTCGAAGCTGATTCGGGAGGCGTTGGCCAACAACTTCGACGCGCGCATCGCGGCCGCGCGAGTGTTAGAAGCGCGCGCCCAATTCAGCGGCGCCCGATCGGACCGTTTTCCCTCGGTTGACGGCCACGCCAGCTACAATAATCTGCGGACCGCGCAGAGTGGCAGCACCCCTTTGCCGCCGAACACTCCGGCCGATACCGATTACACCGGCCTAACCGTCAGCTTCGGCTGGGAACTCGACCTCTGGGGACGAATCCGCAATGCCAGTGCGGCTGCGCGGGCCGACCTGCTGGCCAGCGAGCAAGCGCGGCGGGTGGTGCTGCAAACGCTGCTGAGCGAGGTGGCAGGCGCGTACTTCCTGCTGCGCGATCTGGATCTGGAACTCGAAATCACCGGGCGCACCCTGAAACTCCGCGAGGATTCTCTCGAACTGGTTCGGCTTCGCGTGGATCGCGGCTATTCCTCCGAGATCGATCTCCGGCAAGCCGAAGTGCTCGTGAAAAGCGCCCGCACCGCGCTGACCGGCCTGGAGCTGCAGAACGAGCGGACCGAGAATCAGCTTTGCATCCTGCTCGGCCGGAATCCCGGACCGGTGGCGCGCGGCCGTTCGCTGCTCGAACAGGAGCTGGCGCCCGGCCTGCCCGCAGGCTTGCCTTCGACTCTGCTCGACCGCCGGCCCGACATCCGCGAAGCCGAGCAGCAGTTGATCGGCAGTCACGCGCAGGTGGCTGTGGCCAAAGCGGCGTTCTTCCCCAGGCTTTCGCTGACGGCCTCGACCGGGTTTGAGAGCTCCGCGCTGCTCAACCTTCTCAACGCCTCCAATGCCACATGGTTTTTCGGTCCCGCCGGAAGTCTGCCGATCTTCAACGCCGGCAGGATCCGGGCGGCTCTGCGGAGCGCCGAGGCGCGCCGCGAGCAGGCCTTGCTCCACTACCAGCAGACCGTGCAGGAGGCCTTCCGCGAAGTGGCGGACTCGCTGGCCGGCTGTCGAAAGCTGGCCGAGCTGCGGACCCAACAGGAGGGCCTCGTCGAGAGTCTTAGCCTGGCGGTGGATCTCGCCGATCTGCGATACCGGGGCGGCGTCGCCAGCTACCTCGAATACCTGGATTCGGAACGCCAATTGCTCGACGCCCAACTCCGCCTGGTCCAGATCCGCCGCGAGGAATTGACCAACGTCATCACCCTGTATCGCTCCCTCGGTGGCGGCTGGCGGTAAGGGTGCCGCCATTGAGAATCAGTTTTTCCGTAGCGAAAGGCATCGCGGTTCATCCCGGATTTGACCATCGCAGCAGGTTCTTCACGGCCTGAGCAAAGGAGAATCGAAAGCGGGGTTCTAAAGTCGGCCAGGGG
>PLMF01000311.1 GCA_003142355.1 Bryobacterales bacterium | reverse complement strand
AGCACGCGCGCGAAAGCGCATTCCACCGGCTGGTCCGTTGCGGACGCCGCCAGCTTCATCCCGGTGGCCTGCGCCGCGCCATTGGCGAAGCCGATCTCGACCGAGCTGGTGTGGGCGCCGTCCAGCGATTGCGCCGTCAGTCGCGCTTCCATGCGCGACAGTTCCCGCTCGCATCCGGGGTGGAAATCCACGCGTAAATAGAAGTTTGCGCCGTCGCTGCCGAAATACACTTCCTTCACCAGGAATCGCTTGCCGTGCATCGATCCGGAGCGCTCATCCACGCGATAGATTCCGGCGCCGATCCATTCGAAGTACGAGGTGACCTCCCCATCGATCACCGGCGTGACCGGCCCCGATGGCGCGACGTGCACCTCCGGCAGCGTCACCCGCAGGATGGGCCGCGAGAGTTCCTCCGGCGGCGTGAGATTCAGAAAACGGTAGACGTTGGCCAGGTGGCTGCGATAGAGCTGGTCGAATTCCACGCGGTTGGCGGAATGGTGTTCCGGCCCGTACCACCAGCACCAATCGCTGCCTTCCGCGATCAGCAGCTCCTCGAGAGCCAGGCGCCGCTGGTCTTCGGGGACCATGGCGGCGGAATCGAAAGCGTGCCGCGCGCGCAGCAGTTGCGTCCACGCCTGGTTGTCTTCCTCGGCCCCGATCCAGACGTCGAAATTGGCGTCGATCCAGGATCCCGGAAAAATGTGATCGATCGGCTCGGGCGGCAGCAGCCGCAGGGCCTCGCTCACGGTCACCGCGAACATCTGCCGGTCCTCCGAGATCCTGCGGTACAGCTCGCGCAGAAAGGGCCGGCCGTTGCGGTGGTAGTATTCCCACGCATTCTCACCGTCGAGGATAATGGGCACCAGTGCGTCGCGCCCGGCGGCGGCCATGCCCGCGCAGTTTTCGCGGATGCGCCGCAGAAAATCCTCGGCCGCCTGGGGCGCGTCCATCTTGGCGTAGACGAACCCGATCAGGTCGCTGAGGAAATGGTCGCGGAAGATCACGTTCAGGGTCTGGCCGCCCTGCCGCCAGCAGTATGGACGATAGAGGCCGTCGACGGGGACTGCCCGTCCCAAGGTCCGGTCGAGCACCCCGCTATCGGTCGCGGCCCATTGAAAACCCAGTTCGGAGGCCACGGCGAAGACCTCGTCGGAGACGGAACCCTCGGAGGGCCACAAGCCCACCGGCGCCACGCCGAAATGGCGCTCCATGTACTCCCGCGCCAGGGCGAGCTGGCGGCGCGCATCTTCGGGGTAGCGGAACCGCGGCGGCAGAGGCACGTTGGGATGCGCCACGCCGGCGATGTTCGAATCGCACAGCAGCGGCAGGATGGGATGGTAATACGGGGTGGTCGAAATCTCGATCTGGCCCTGGGCCGCGAGCCGGCGATACACCGGCAGCACCTGGCCCACGATCTCGCGCTGCTTCTCGCCCATGCGGCGCTGNNCTGGAACTCCTCGTCGAACCAGGCGAGCTGCGACCACATTTGCAGGTCGCGAAAATCCTGCGGGCCGAACAGGTTCCGCGAGCCCGAGCGCTTCTGCCCCTGCCACGCGCTGTACAGCTCGCCGTAGCGCGGGTAGCGGTAGATCATGCGCTCCGGATCGGAGTAGAAGGAGTGTTGCAGCAGGAATGCGCGGTCCGCATCGGTGAGACTCTCGGCCGGCTTGAGGGCCGCATCGAGAAACGGATCGGCGGCGCCGCCCGAGGCGTACTCCGCCACCTGCGCCATCATGGAAGGGACCAGATTGAACGTCTGCCGGACTTGGGGAAACTCCTCCAAAATCCGCGCCATGCCGTAGTAGTCCTTGAGGGCGTGCATGCGCGTCCACGGCAGCTTGTACTCGCCGGTAGCCAGGTCCTTGTAAAAAGGCTGGTGCATGTGCCACAGAAAGCACAAATTGATTCGCGCCATGTTGTTCTTATCGGCTGAAATAGCTGCGCACGGGGGGCGGCGGCGGGTCTTTGCGAATGGCGCGCCACAAAATATCGTTGAGCGCGTCGTCGTCGTTCTGATCCGCTTCGTCGAAATTCATGGGCACGGACGCGCGCGCGGCCGGAGCGCCGGGATTCCGCTGGTCCAGGGGGATGCGCGGCTTCTCGGCGGTGTACGGGGCGGGGTCGGGCCGGCTCTGAAACGACGCGGTCATGACGCGCGCGCCGGCGTCGAAGTGCGTCATAGGCTGCAGGCCGAGCAGGAATTCCATGGTGCGCAGCATGGACGTAGTGTTGTACATGGTGCCATCCACGGCGTGGCGCTTCACCCAGGGCGAAATCAGAAACGCCGGCGAGCGGTGCGAATCCACGTGGTCCGGCCCGTTTTGCGCGTCGTCTTCCAGCACGCAAATCACGGTCGACGCCCAGAAGCGCGATTTGGAGACGCCCTCCACCAGCATGCCCAGGGCGTAGTCGTTGTCCGCCGCCAGGGACAGCGGCGCCAGCCGTCCGGGGGTGATGCCGTAGGTGTGATCGTTGCCCATCCGCATCACGATGAGGCGCGGCATGCTGCCGGACTTCTCGTACTCGGCCAGCTCGCCGAGGAAAATCCTGGCGCGCTCCACGTCGGGGTAGGCCAGGTCGAAGCCGCGATACAGCCGGTTGGTGGCTTTGGCCAGCACCGGGTCGCGCACGCCGGTGATTTGTTCCGACCCCATGGCGGCATCCGGCTTGTTGTCCACCATGTAGCCGAAATTGCGGAGGGAGATACCGGCGGCGGCGGCGTTGGTCCACAGGTAACCGGCGGGGGGCAGCGACGCCGGGTCCTGCTCCTCGAAATCGTAGAGGCGGCGCCGGCCGGCGTACTCGTTGGGCCACATCTTCTGCACGTAGTCGGGCGCGATGGCCGCGGTGGACCAGTTGTGCCCGTCGGCGCTGACGTCGGCACTCACGTAGAAGTTATCGAGCAGCACGAACTCGCGGGCCAGTTTGTGGTGGTTGGGCGTGACGTTTTCGCCGAACAGCACCAGCGAGGCGTCGCCGTTGCCTTCCTTCATGTCGCCCAGCACCTGGTCGTAGGAGCGGTTCTCCTTCACGATGTAGATGACGTGCTCGATGGGCGGCAGCGGGCTGGTCTCTTCCAATTTGGAATCCCGGTAGGGCGAGTTGGCGAGGGCGGCCGTGGTCCAGGCCTCGAGCTGGCCGCTGGTGAAGGGGTCGATCCACGAAGCCGTGCCGGTCTGCATGTAGGGTATGAACCCCGGACGCCTGGGCGCGTCGCCTTGGTGCACCGGCGCGAGCTGCCTGGTGGGGTTCGGCCCGTCGGGATTGGGATACGAGCGCAGGCCTTTGGCGTTGACCACCACCAGCGTCCCCGAGGGCAGCGCGCGCACCGCGGTGGGGTACCAGCCGGCGGGAATGAATCCCTCGACGCGGCTGCGCGTTTCCGAGACATCCACCACCGCGGCCGCGTTGGCGTCCGAGCAGGCTACGTAGAGCCGTTTTCCATCCGGGCCGAGCGCCAGCGCCGAGGGTGTCATTCCCAGAGGCTGGCGCGGCGTCATGGACACGTTGATGCTCTCCACCACGCTCAACTGGTTCCCCGAGCTGACCGCGATGGCGTACACGTTATTGGTATTCGCCGCCGCCACGAAGAGGCGCGCCGTCCAGGTGGGTTCGCCTTCCGCCGGTTCCGCGGGGGCGCCGCTCCGCCAGACGATATCGGTGGGGTGGGCGCCGATGCGCACGGTTTCGAGCAAGCTGCCGTTGGCGGCGTCATAGTGCCCCAACGTGCCATCGGCCCAGTGGGTCGCAAAAAACGATTTGCCGTCGGGATGGAACAGGATGCGATACGGCCGCCTACCGGTTTTGTAACGGTCGATCACCATTCCCGACTGCGGATTGATCACCACCACGGAATCGCGGTACAGGTCCGTCGCGTAGAGCAGGCGCCCGTCGGGCGAAAATGCCACGTCGCCGATGAAATCGCGCGCCGTCCGCTGGTCTGGCGGGACCACGGGAAACGTGCGCGCCGGCGTCAGGGTGCCGCCGGCGAAGCTGAATTCAAACACCGCCGCGCGCGATCCGCCGCCGACGTACACGCGGTCGCCCTTGGGTGAAAAGGCGAGTCCNNGGCGAGAGCGCCGTGGCCATGGGAAAGGTGTCGAGCGGCACCTGCTTGCCCACGGGCGCGAGGCGCCACCCGCTATTGAGCAGGAACGAGCCGTCCGGCAGGGGACCGACCCGTTCCCGGGGCGCCGGCTGCGAGCTGAGCAGCGCCCCCAGAGAAATGAACGCGAGGATGAGAGCAGTGCGCGTGAGGGAAGACGCGATGGCGTGTTTCATGCGTAATTAACATTGTACGGTGTGGGATTGGCAGCGACGGGCGGGGTATGCGTTAGCTTGCCCTGTCAGGTGCGCTGGCGATTCTCGCCTGGAATGTGTACAATTGGCTATTGAGATACACATCGATGCGAACGAACATCGTGATTGACGATAGGCTGATGCGGGACACGCTTCGCGCCACCGGCCTGAAGACCAAGCGCGAGGCCGTGGACCAGGCTCTGCGGACCTTGCTCCGCCTGAGGAGACAGGCGGGGATCCGCCGGCTGCGCGGCAAACTCGACTGGCAGGGCGATCTCGGCGCCATGAGGAGCGACAGTTGATTCTTGTCGATTCCAGCGTGTGGATCGATTACTTCAAGGGAACGATCACGGTGCAGACCGAGAAACTCGATCATCTGCTTGGCCACGAACCTTTGGCGATAGGCGACTTGATTCTGACGGAGGTCCTGCAAGGCTTCGCAGACGAAACTGACTTCAACGAAGCCCGGAAAATGCTGACTTCGCTCGACGTCGTGGAGTTGGGCGGACGGGAAATCGCCATTCAAGCGGCGAAAAATTTCCGGGCGCTGCGCAACCTCGGCGTGACCGTTCGCAAAACCATCGATACGGTGATTGCCACCCGATGCATCGAGAGCGGGTATGACTTGCTGCACAACGACCGGGACTTCGATCCGTTTGCCAGGCACCTCGGCCTGCGCGTAGCCCTTGGGTGAAAATCCGCGGGCCGGTTGACGCGCCTGCTATATTGTTCCTCGTGGAACCAACTACCGGGCTGCTGGCCGACCCCATTTTCCGCGAACACCTGGCGGGGCGCGAACATCCGGAACGGCCCGAGCGGTTCGATGCCGTGGTGCGGGGTTTGCGGCAGGCGGGCCTGCTCGAACGCCTGGCGCGGGTGGACCGGCGCGCGGCCACCGAAGAGGAACTGCTGCTGTGCCACACCGCGGAATACCTGCGGACGGCGAGGCACGACGCGCTCTCCGGGCGCCCGTCGCTGAGCACCGGCGATACCGACATCACGCCGAATTCCTGGGACGTCGCGTCGCAGGCGGCAGGCGGCGTACTGAACGCCGTCGACGCAGTGGCGACGGGCAGGGTGCGCAACGCCTTCTGCGCGGTGCGGCCGCCCGGCCATCATGCCACCGCCAGCCGCGGNNGAGCGCGCGCTGATTGTGGATTGGGACGTGCACCACGGCAACGGCACCGAGGACATTTTCTACTCCGACCCCACGGTCTTCTACTGCAGCACGCACCAGTGGCCGCTGTACCCCGGGACGGGGCGCGCGGATGAGACCGGTGAGGGCGCGGGCCGAGGGACTACCCTGAACTTCCCATTTCCGGCGGGCTCGGGGCGCAAGGAGATCCTGGGGGCGGTCGAGAATTCGCTGGCGCCGGCCGCGGAACGGTTTCGGCCGGACTTGGTGGTGATCTCGGCGGGGTTCGATTCGCGGGTGGGCGATCCGCTGGGGCGCTTCACCCTGACCGACCGGGATTTCGCGGACCTCACGCGCGCCGTGATGGAGATCGCCGCGCGCCACGCCGGCGGGCGGGTGGTCTCGGTGCTCGAAGGCGGCTACAACCTGGATGGGCTGGCCTCGGCCGCGGCCGCGCACGTGGAAGCGTTGTGCGGCGCGCGCGGCGGGCCGTGACCAGACCCAAGTACACGATTTCGCGAATAGGGTTGCGTATCCTGCGGTGGGGAAGGCGGTGCCGCATGCCCGCGGCCGAGCGAAGCTCGCCGCGTCCCGCTGCGCGGGACGTCGGCGAGGGCAGGCGGCACCGCCTGCCCCACCACCGTAATTGCGAATCAGGGTACCAAGGTTGCCGAATCACCGCGGCAGGTATTCCCGCAACACGGGGTACAGGTCGCGAGCGAATCCGGCGGCGATGGCGGTTGCGGCTTCGTCCCCTCCGCCGGCTGGCCACGCAGTCACGCGAACCAGCGCCGTATCCGTACGCTTGTCCCGCAGGGCATCGGCCGCCAGCCAGAATTTTGCCGCCCACTCGCCGGCGATGACGCGCCGCGGCGTCTGGTACCAGTAAAGGACCACAGCGCGCTGGGTACCCTTGTCCACGACATAGCGGTTAACCGTGATAGCGCCCGCCGCGGTGTCGAGGGTGACCTGGTCCACAACCCGAGGCGTCCAACCCGCACCCGGCAAGCACACCTTAGGCGAGTGCGGCTGGCGGGCCCCTTCGCGTTGCGTCCGGAACCAGGCCACCAGCAAGCTGGCAGCCGAGCCGGTTGGAGTTTCCATGTAGATCTGGCTCACTAAACGGTCGGCGCCGAGTTCCCTCGCAACGGCCGCATCGATCGGATCTCCACGGAACAGCTTCCATTGGCCAAACGCGGCCGGAAAACGGTCGAGAGCCGGAGGCGGTGGCGGATGCTCGCCGCTCGCCGCCACACGCACCACCAGAATCTGCGCGGCCAGAAAAAGCGGAACCAGAGCGGCGCGCCACTTAGGATTGGTAACGGACATACACCTTGTTGAACAGTTGTCGCAGAAGCATTAGGGTGGCCAGGCAGAGCACGAAGATGAAGCACCCGCAGACTGCGTGAGGAACACCTGTTTCGAGCGAGGGCAACCAACCGGCGGCTGCCACTCTTACGGCGTTAGCCACGATCGCGACCGGTACGGCGGCCGCCAGCAGCGCCCACCGCATCCAGGGCTTTGAATCGGACAGGTACGCGAATACCACGGCCATGAAACCGAGCGAAAGCAAGTACCGGATGCCGTCACAGGCTTCCACTACGGCCACCCGGTGGCCGCCCACGTCGAGGATATTGCCTTCCCGGACGACCCCGATCCCGGCGGCCGTCAAGATGCCCGCGGCGATCCGGCTGGCGAGCAGTTGTAAAGGCAGCGTCACCTGGTTGTAGACTATCGCCAGTTTGGGCAGCATAAAAACCGCCAGGGCGAGAGGAAAAGCCAACGCACGGAGCCAGGCAACCCCACCCAGGCAAAGCACCGCGCCGGCAACCGACACGAGAAACGCCACCGAGCCGGCGAACAGGCCCACACCGAGCAGGCCGGCGAACTGCATGCCGGCGGCGGCGGCCAGGAGCGCGAAGCCCCAGCAGCTCGGCTCAGCCTTGAGCGCCCGCCACCGCCCGCGCTCCCTCCATACGATCCACAGGATTACGATGGGGACCAGGAAACCGTGCGACATGTCTTCGTCGTTGGACCACTGGTCGAACATTCCTCGCAGCGTGCGGGCATAGCACGCCAGAAGGACAACTGCGGTGAGAACGACGACAGTTTGCCGCCACGACATTTCGGAAAAATGCGCCGATCAGTTCCGTCCGAACAGGTTGGACAGCCGTTTACGCGCCTGGTAAAGCCCGACGCAGACCAGCGCCAGCGCAACCAAAATCAGAGAGGACGGAGCGGGTGCGGGCGAGATGGGAATGCCGGAACCTGGGGATACCGTGGGACCGCCTCCCGCTCCCCCGAGACCTGCCGGGGCGCTAATTGCATTGGTATCCAATGTAACCGCGCCGGTCCGAGCCAAGGCTCTCCCTGAAAGAGAAGCGCCGGTGTTCATCGTGATGGAAGCCTGAGCCAGTATATTCCCGGCAAACGAAGTGGTCGTTCCAAGAGTCGCCGAAGTTCCGACCAGCCAAAAGATGTTGGAAGCCTGGCAGCTGACGAGGGTCACGCTGCTACCGCTTGCGGCAGTGAGTGTGCTCCCGATCTGAAAGATGATCTGACCATTGGGGTTGCTCGTGCAGTCGAGCGTGACAGCCCCTGTCAACCCGAGTGAGGTACTGGCAGTATAGACGCCGCCGACGTAGAAGGTGTGCCCGCCCAAATCTGCGTTCCAAGTGGCAGTGGATGCTGTTCCCGCTACAGCGTTATAGGCAGTAGTCAACTCAGTTTGGGCCGTCCCCGCGAGACTAGCCGCCCCAGAATATTTCGTCCCGCTCAGCGAGCCGGGCGGAAATCCACCGATGGAACTGCCTGCGCTCACCCCAACGTTCCCAATAACAACAGTAGCGCCGGTGTTAGTGACCGCCGAGCCGGCCAGAACCCCGAACGTGCCGACATTCGGTCCGAGGGTGATTTGAGCGTCCAGGCAAACAGAAAGCGCTACCCACGAGAAGAGCACAATGAGCTTGTTCACGGCGCCAACCTTTCATCCGGAGTCTTCGTTCAAGACTCGCAGAATAGAAATTATATAACTATTCCGCTTTAGTTTCAATACAAATAGCATAGCTAAACCCGGATTTCCTTTTTGCCCTCCTGGCCCGCATGGCCGGCAGCCGGGGATGGGCCCACCACCGCATCCAGTTCTCCCATAGCCAGGCGCACGTGGATGGCGGAATGCGGCGGGGCGGCGCTGGCGTCCTTCAAAATGCCACTCTCGCCAGAGACGATGGCATAGCCGCGCTCGAGAATCCGCAGCGGGCTTAGGGTCGAGAGCTTGGCCGCCAGCCGGTCGAGGGCGCCACGGCTGCGCGCCAGACGCAGGCGGATGTCGCAACCCTGGAGGCGCACTTCGAGCGCGCGGCGCGCGCGCCCGCGCGTCTCCAATTCCGCGCGGATGCGCTCGCGCAGGCGGTATTCCCGCTCGTCGATGCGTTGCAGGCCGCGGCCGACGCGGCGGTGGAGGGCGCTCAGCGCGCGCTCGATGCCCTGCTGCCGCAGGCGGCGCTCGAGCAGGGCCAGGCGGTAGCGCACCGCCTGCGTGCTTTTGGCGCGCGCGGCGGCCACGCGGTCGAGCAGTTCCTGGCGCGTGCGGACCACCATTTCGGCGGCGGCCGAAGGCGTGGGGGCGCGCAGGTCGGCCACGAAATCCGCGATGGTGACGTCGGTTTCGTGTCCCACGGCCGAGACCACCGGCACGGAACAGGCGGCGATGGCCCGCGCCACGGCTTCTTCGTTGAAGGTCCACAAATCTTCGAGCGATCCGCCGCCGCGCCCCACAATGACGAGATCGGGCCACCCGGACTGGCTGAAGAATTGGATGCCGCGGCAGACTTCCTCGACCGAGCCCTCGCCCTGGACCAGCGCGGGGAAGAGGCGGATGTGCAGTCCCGGGAAGCGGCGCGAGAGAATCTGGACGAGATCCGCAATGGCCGCGCCGCGCGGCGAGGTGACGATTCCGATACGCCGCGGAAAGCGCGGCAGCGGACGCTTGCGCCCGGCGGCGAACAGGCCCTCGGCGGCCAGCTTCCGCTTGAGCTGCTCGAATGCCAGTTGCAGCGCCCCTACGCCCTGCGGCTCGAGCGTCTCCACCTGCAACTGGTATTCGCCGCGGGGTTCGTAGACATCGACGCGGCCGCGCGCCAGCACCGCCAGGCCGTCCTGGGGCTTGAATTTCCAGTAGCGGTGGGCGGAGCGGAACGCCACGCATTTCACCTGCGCTTCCGGTTCCTTGAGGGTGAAATAGTAGTGGCCGCTCGCGGCCAGCTTCAGACCGGAGATCTCACCGGAAACCCAGACGTCCCGGAATTCGGCATCCAGCGCCGCGCGGATGGCCGCATTCAACTGGCTGACGGTATAGATGCGCCGCGGCGGCGCCAGTTCGAATTCGAGGGCGGATTGCTCCACCGAGCCATGGTAACTCGGTGACGCAGACGATCGCTCAGCCAGGCCGGTCGCGCCGCGCCGCGCCACCCCGGCGCGACTGGCTGTACAATACGAGAGTAAAATGTCCGAAACCATGGGGCGCGAACAGCTTGTCGAATTGCACGGTTGGGACTCCCGGGCCGGCGCGTGGCATGGGCCCACCGAGCTGACGTTCACGCTCCGCGGCTGCGGGCGCATTCTGAGCCAATTGCGAGAGCTGCCGGGCTCCTGGTACGGCAAGCTTCGCACGGAAGCGCCGGAGGAGCCGGCGCTCGGCTTCCATGTTGCCATCCACGACCTGTGGGATGCCGGTCTGGCGCTGCTCGACATCGAGGGCTCGCCGGGCGGTCCATTGGAGGTCATCCTGGCGATCCCGGCGCAGCGGCGCGCCAGAATCCGGCCNNGAATCCCGGCTCGGAGATGGCCATTCACGACTACATCCAGCGCGTACTGGGGGAAGCCGATGAGCCGTGCACCCTGGTTTTCTCGATCGAGACCCGGTTCGTGGTGCCCGAATCGCGCATGCTGATCTCCGAGCAGGCCGAGAGGCTGGCCATGTGCATGATCGCCTGGATGGCCGAGAAGGACGCGCGCCCCGGCGCGGGTGAGAACCGCGGCAGCCGGTAAATGGACAAGGAGCCTGGCATCATGAGATGGAATTCCACGCGCCTCGCGCGATGCGCCGCGGGTCTCGGTTTTGTGCTGTTCTCCGGCATCGCCTCTGCCGCGGAAGGCGTCACGCTGAACTTCGATCCGGATTGGAAGTTCGTCAAAGCCGACCCGCCGGGCGCTTCGGCGGCGAAGTTCGACGACAGCGGCTGGACCAGCGTCGGGCTTCCCCACACCTACAACGACATCGATACCTTCGACGACTGGTCCATCCCCGGCCACATCGGGGAGATGAATCTGTGGTCCGGACGCACCTGGTATCGCAAGACGTTCGCCCTGCCCGAGGCTTTTAAAGGAAAGAAAATATTCATCGAGTTCGAGGCCGTGCGGCAAATCGCGGAGGTCTATCTCAACGGCCGGCTGCTGGGCGCGAGCAAAACCGGCTTCATTCCGTTCGGCTTCGACCTGACGCCGTATGTGCGCTTCGGCGGAGGCCGGAACGTGCTGGCGGTGATGGCCGACAACCGCTTCACGCCGGAAACCGACATGGCCAAAATCATCCTCACGGATCTGCCCTGGAACAGCCCGCACTGGCATCCGGCGCATGGCGGCATTTACCGCAACGTGTACCTCCACGTCACCGATCCGCTGCACATTTCCCTCCCGCTCTACAGCTTCCTCCAGACCGCGGGGCCGTACGTCTACGCCACGGAGGTCTCCGGCAGCGCGGCGCGCGTGAATCTCGAAGTGCCCATTCAGAACGAGCGGACCTCCGATGCCAATGCCGAGTTGCTGGCCACGGTGTTCGACAGCGACGGCAAAGCCGTGCTCGAGCTCAAGCAGGCCGGCGCCATCGCGGCCGGCTCCCACGCCGAGTTCCGGGTTTCCGGAGTGGTGGAGAAGCCGCAGCTCTGGGAACCCGGCCATCCCCACCTCTACCGCGTGGTCTGCTCGCTGCGCGCCGGCGGCCGGGAAGTGGATTCGCGCGAGATTCCGCTGGGCATCCGCACGGTCCGCTGGGACGTCAACACCGGCTTCTACATCAATGGGCATCACCTGAAGCTGCACGGCTGGGGCCAGAAGCCCACCGACGAGTGGCCGGGCCTGGGCGCGGCGCTGCCCGACTGGATGCACTTCTTCACGCTGGCGCTGATGCAGGAAGCGGGCGGCAACTTCGTGCGTTGGGGCCACTGCGCCGGCGCGGAAGCCATGCTCACAGCTTCCGACCGTTTGGGCATCATCGTCGAGCAACCCGGCGTGGATGGGGAGGGCGATGCGCGCGGAGGCGCCTGGACCATCCGCGCCGCGGCCTTCCGCGACATGATTGTGTATTTCCGCAACCATCCCTCGATTCTGATTTGGGAAGGCGGCAACCAGAAGGTGTCGCACGACCACGCCCAGGAACTGCGCGGCTACATGGACCAGTACGATCCGCACGGAGGCCGCGCCTATGCGCACCGGCGCGCCGACGAGACCACGGCCGAGTTCATGGATATCGGCATCGGCACCGAGGGCGGCCGCGAAATCGCGCGCCTGCCGGTGGTGGAAGGCGAATACGACCGCGAGGAATCTCCGCGGCGCGTGTGGGACGATTTCTCGCCGCCCAACTTCGGCTACCCGGAGGCCAAGGGCCAGACCTACGATCTCACGTCCGAACAATACGCCGTCAACCAGGTGTCCCAATATGTCTCAAAAGTGGGCGCGGACAACCACTCGGGCGGCGCCAACTGGATCTTCTCCGACTCGACCAGCGGCGGCCGCGTGGCCACCGAAGTGGCCCGCGCCGGCGGCGAGGTGGATGGCGTGCGCCTGCCCAAAGAAGCCTACTACGTGTGCCGCGCCATGTTCCGCGACGATCCGCAGGTGCACCTCATCGGCCACTGGACCTATCCCGCGGGAACCCGGAAGACGGTTTATGCCGCTTCCAACGCCGAGGACGTCGAGCTTTTCGTCAATGGCCGTTCCCTGGGGCATGGCAAGGTGTCGGATCGCTACCTGTTCACGTTCCCGGATGTCGCGTGGGAAGCCGGCGAAATCAAAGCCGTGGCCTATGCCGGCGGAAAACCGGTGGCCACCCAGAGCAAGCACACCATCGGTCCTCCGGTGGCATTGCGGATGACTCCCATCACCGGCCCCGGCGGATTGCACGCCGACGGATCGGACATCGTATTGATCGACGTCGAGGCGGTGGATGCCAAAGGCGACCGATGTCCCACGTTCCAGCAGCGCGTGGACTTCGAGATGGAAGGCCCCGGCGTCTGGCGCGGCGGCTACAACAGCGGCAAGATCAAGTCCACCAACAATACCTACCTCGATCTGGAAGCCGGCATCAACCGCGTGGCGGTTCGCGCCACGCGCGCGGCCGGCGCCATCACGGTGCGGGCGAAGGGCCAGGGCCTGCGCGCCGCCAGCGTTACCATTCCATCGGCGCCGGTGAAGATGGAGAATGGCTTCTCGACGGCGCTGCCGGCGCTGCCCGCCGTGGATCTCGCCCACCCGCGTCCCGCCGAGGTTTCCAAACCGATCGCACAGCAACTGCGGTCCCAGCCGCGGGCGCCGGCGCCGGCGGGCAAATTCACCCAGGCCTTCTCTTATTCCGGCCCCGCCAGCGGGGTTCACGTGGAGCCGGACGCCCGCACTGGGAAGAAGCTCTACGTGGATGGCGGCGCGCTGCTGCCCGCGCTGCCGGCGGCGCTTCGAGGCGCCGATTACGTCCAGGCTTCGGGCGCCGATAGACTCTATAGCGCGGCCGATCTCATGGAGATCGCCGTCAACGCGGGCACGGTGGTCTCGGTGGCGCACGACAACCGCCTGCCGCGTCCCGGCTGGCTCGGGGCGCAATTCAAACCAACCGGCCTGGTGCTCACCATCGGCGGAAAACCCATGCAAGTCTTCCGGCACGTGGCCGTTGGCGAAGAGAGTCTTACGCTCGGCGCGAACGCCGAGTCCGGGGGCATAGAGGACTGCAACATGTACGTGGTCTTCGTAAGCCCGGCTGCGTCGCGCTGAGCCGCGCGGCTCTTTCAGCGGGCGGCAGTGCGGCGGGCCAGGACCCGCTCGGCTTGCTGGAGCAGCGCCTGTGCCTTGGGCATGCTGTCCATCGCGCGCTGAACCTCCGGGTCGGCATGGAACGCCGCACGGTCGGCGGTCTTCTTGTCGAAGGCGCGGAAGTACAACTCGTAACGAAGCTGGTCGCGCATCCAGTCGCGGTTGGCGGCGAACTCCGCGTCCGTGAAAGCGATCTGCTGCGATCGCAGATACTCCGCGAAGCGCCCCAGCGCCGCGTCGTCCGGAATCCAACCCTCGGCCAGGTGCGGTCGCGGCGCGCCGAAGTAGCGCGAGCCGAAATGAAAGAACGCTCCCGGCACGATCAGCCGGCGCTGAAAGGCATTGGCCCGAGGGGATTCATACTTCTCGTCGGGGCTGATGCCTCCGCCGCCGTAAACCTTGCGTCCGCTGTCGGTAGCCTTCACGTCCGTGGTGTTCTGAGCTTCGGCCCGAATCGAGTAATAGTCGAAGAGCGACTGGTGCGCGTAATCGCGCTGAATCAGGCGGCCGCTGGGCGTGTAGTAGTGGGCGATGGTCAGCAGCAGGGCGGCGCCCTCGGAGAGGGGGAATTGCGCCTGCACCAGACCCTTTCCAAAAGTGGTTTCGCCCAGCAGCCAGGCCCGGTCGTGATCCTGCAGGGCGCCCGACACGATTTCGGACGCGGAAGCCGACCGGCGGTCCACCAGGACCACGATGGGATAGCGTTGCGCGGAGGGCTGCGCCTTGGCGCGGAAAACCTGCTCTTGGTCCGTGCGCCCCCGGTGGCTCACCACCACCTGCCCATCGTGCAGATATCGCCCCGCCAGGGCCACGGCTTCGTTGACCAGGCCGCCGGGATTGCCGCGAAGATCCAAGATCATGCCGGTGACGGACTGCTCTCCCAACTTCTGGAGCAATGCCTCCACGTCGCGGTCGACGTTCTGCGCTTCGAACGAAGAGACGTTCAGATAGGCAGTGCCCGGCCTCAGCCAGAAGGCATCCACCACGCTGGTCTGGATCTCTCCGCGGGTTACCGTCACGGAGATGGCCTCGCCGGCGCCCTCCCGCCGCACCGTGATACTCACCTGGCTGCCCTTTGGCCCTCGGAGCAGATCGGCTACCGCGCTCGTGTCCATGCCGGTGGCGTCATGCCCGTCCACGGTGGCAAAGGAGTCGCCGCGGCGCAGATCGGCTTTCCACGCGGGCGAGCCGGTGAAGGGTTCCATCACCACAATCTTTCCGCCTTCCGCGCCAATCAGCATTCCCACGCCGAAATACTGCGCATGCTGTTTCCGCTGCATGTCGCCGAACTCGGAGGGGTTGAGGAAGCTCGAATGCGGGTCCAGGGTGTGCAGCATGCCCGGTATGGCGCCCTCATAAATGGCCTTCTCCGGGGAGATCGGGTCGGCGAAGTTGTGCTCGATGAGCGCGTACGCCGCCGTCAGCGAGTGGACGCCGCGGGCCAGGTCGTCATCGGGAGTGGCAGCCGCGCGGGCGCGAATTCCGGAAACGGAGAGCGGTACGAGCAACGCCAGGCTGGCGGCGATTAGCGCAAGGTACGGTGTTCTTCTCATTTTCATGGTTCGGCCGGGCCGCCGGGTTACGCAGTCCGCATCGCTGAAATCCCTTCCCTTTGCCTTGTTCCTATGATAGCCGAGTTGCGGCGGCAGAGCCACTAGCACCGCATTTCTCACAGACCGAGACCGAGGCTTTCCGTAAAGGGGCGAAAACCAAGGGACTGACGGATGCGTCCACGCGGCGGTGTGCCGGAACGGTGTTTGGCGAGGGGGGCGCGCGCCTTGGGACACATTCGTTCAGTCCCCAGGTTTTCGCAGACCATTCGGGTGGCGGAGGTGTGACGCCGTGAGAAATGCCCACTAGTACCCATATAGTACCGCTACTGTCGTTCGGCCTATATCAAACCGATTAAGATGGAATTGCGGAACAGAAACCTCATGCTTCGGGCATGCTCACTTGTGGGATTGGCTGGCGGCTTTCTGATCATCTCTCCCGGGTTGCGGGGGACTCTGTTACAGGGGTTTATCCAGGCTGCCGCCGGACTGGAAAAGTATAGCCCGTATTCGTACGCCGTAGTGGCGCTAGCACTGCTCGGCGGCCTCATGGCAGCCTTCGCGAAGGGGGCGGCGCCGCGCTGAGATTCCGAAGTCCAGTCAGACTGCGCGGACCTTGCGCGTGGCGGGGGCGGTTTCGGACCTGGCCGGCTTGCGCTCGGCGACCGCGGTCAGGCGTTTCAACTGGTCCGTCACGCACACCAGGAACATGGGCTGGCACGCGTTCTTGAGCACGTCGATGATACGGTTGGGCGCTTCTTCCAGGAAGATGGATTTGCCGTCGGTGAGCAGATGAACGTCGGAAGCGGCCGAAAGAGCTTCGTTCAGGCGTTTGCCCATGTCTTTTTGCAGGAACCGCAGGACCCGGCGGATTTTCTGCAGCGAGAATCCCTTGCGCCGCAGTTCGGCGATGACCGAAATCTCGACCACTTCCTCCGTCAAATAAATCCGCTTGTGACCGTCCTGGCGCGGCGAGACGACATTGCGCTCGTCCCACCACTGCAATTGCCGCAGACTGACGCCGCAAATCCGGGCAACTTCGCTGCTGTTATAGCCCTGCGCTTCCGGGGAGGACACCGGCCGGGGTTTCCTGGCTTTGAGCATTTTGGTCCGCTTCCGTTAGGGAAAATGAAATTAGTGCCACTTTGGATTGTACATGGGCCACCGGCAGTGTCAATAGGGTCGGCACAGAAAGATGCCACTGGCTTTCGGGAGAAATACCGTTGCACAGGCGTCGCGTCGGGCGCGAGGGTACCATGGGGCTGGCCACCGCGTAGTACTGCAGCCGTACTCGGCTTGGCGCCCTAACATTGTGATCCTACAAAGCCGATAGTAGAATTTGATTAACAGCAACGATAGATACACGGTGCGGGAAATGCCGCCGAGTCGATAAATCGTGATTGAAGCGGACCACAGCGAAGTGGGTTTTGCCAGCGACGAGCTGGTGGGCGGAGAGCTCCTGGCGGAGAGACTAGCGCGCGGTCCGCTGGCGCCCGAAGAGGCGCTCGGTTACGCCATTGAGCTGGGCGCCGCACTCAACCGGGCCCACTCGCTGGGCCTGGTTCACGGCGGGCTGTCGCCGTACTCCGTCCGGATTGCGAGCACGGGTGCGCAGGTGTTGCCGCCGCTGCGGGAATACGACGAGCGCTCGGCGCCGTATCGCTCACCGGAGCAGGTGCGGGGCGAGGCGCCGGACTGGCGCAGCGACGTGTTCGCCTATGGCGCGCTGCTGTACGAGATGGCCAGCGGGAGGCGGCCGTTTCCGGGTGAGGGCGCGGAACTGAACGACGCCATACTCGAGCAGCCGCCGGCATTATTAAGGGCGAGATCGCCAATCCTGGCGGCCATGGAAGGGGTGATCGCCGGATGTCTCCAGAAGGATCCATCCTGCCGCCGCCAGCGCATACAGAACGCCGTAATTGAGCTCAAGCTGGCGGGCCGGTCGATGCAGCGCCTGGCGGAGGTTCGGAACCAGCAGGGGCGGGGCCCGGTACAAACCGGGGCGGCGGCGCCGGGTGGCGATCACATCGCCCAGCCGGCAGCGCCAGCGCCGGTCGGAGATCTCAAGGTTGCTCGCAGGCCGGCGTATATCATACCCGAGCCGCCGGTTCATAGGGACGCCTTGCGGCGGCGTTTGTGGGCCTTGGGGGCAGTACTGCTCGCGGCAGCGGTCCTCTCCATCGCGGCGGCCCTGTACTGGCACCCGCGGCCCGCGGCTCCAGTCCTCAGATTTGCGGTGTCGCCGCCCGAACGCACCACCTATCCGGGCACGCCCTCGGTCTCGCCGGATGGCCGCTTTCTCACGTTCTCGGCGCTGGGGCCGGAAGGCAAGCGCATGCTGTGGCTGCGGCCGCTGGACGCGCTGCACGCCACTGTGATTCCCGGAACCGAGGGCGGGTTCGCACCATTCTGGTCGCCGGACAGCAATTACATCGCGTTCTTCGCCAACCAGTCGTTGAAGAAGGTGCGAGCCGATGGCGGCACTCCGGTGATCGTTTGCGGCGCGGAAATCATGCCTGGCGGCGGCACCTGGAACCACGACGGCGTCATCCTGTTCGCACCCAGCCTGGAGGATGGACTCTACCGGGTCTCCGCGAACGGAGGGAAGCCGCAGCTCGTCCTGAAGCTGGATTCCTCGAAAGACCAGCGTTCCTATCTCTGGCCGCAGTTCCTGCCCGACGACAAGCATTTCGTTTTCTTTGTGCGGACCGACTTGCCCGAGACCTCGGGAGTCTACGCCGGCACGCTCAATCCGCCGGAATACCACCGCCTGTTCAACTCCGAGACCAATGCGGTTTACGCCGGCGTGGCTGAGGGCGACTCGTCGAAAAGCGGCCACCTGCTGTTCATTCGCGACCGCCAACTGATGGAGCAGTCGTTCAAGGTTTCAACGCTCGCCATGGAAGGAGACCCCTTCACCCTGGCGGATGACATAGGCGCCGTGCGGAGCATGGCGCTGGCGCCCATCTCGGTCTCGGACAACGGCATCCTGGTGTACCAGAGCGTGGGCAAGCCTACCAAGCAGTTGGTCTGGCTGGACCGCAGCGGGAAGCAGGTCGGCCAAGGGGCGGAACCGGGCGATTATGGACCGCCGAGGATCTCTCCGGATGGCAGCCGCGCGGCGGTAGCCAAGTTCGGGCCGGATGGTATGAATGCGAGTCTCTGGATGCTGGACGCCGCCGGCAACGCCACTCCGTTTGCTTCCACGCCCCAGCACCAGGGCGCTCCCGTCTGGTCCCCGGATGGCTCCAGGATCGCCTTCTTCAGCGACACGGAGGGTGTCTCCGATATCTATGTGAAGCCCGCCAGCGGCGAAGGCAGAGCGGAACTGTTCTACAAGAGCACCCTGCCCAAGTACCCTACCGACTGGTCTCGGGACGGCCGGTACATTCTGTTCTTTGTAGTCAGCCCAGACACGGGGATGGACGTGTGGGCGATGTCCACGGCGGACCGGAAAGCCGCGCCCGTCCTGGATACGATTTACCAGGAAACGTCCGCCACGCTCTCGCCGGACGGAAAATGGCTCGCGTTTCAATCCGACCTGTCGGGCCGCCCTGAAGTCTACGTGCAGGCCTTCGAAGGCGCCACCTCGGGCAACAAGCGGCGCTGGCAGGTCTCGTCGGGAGGGGGTGGCCTGCCGCACTGGCGCGCCGACGGCGCGGAGATGTTCTATGTAACCTCCGGAGGGCGCATGATGGCGGCCGCGGTGCACCCAGTGGCCGGCGAATTCCAATTCGAGCCGGCGCACATGTTGTTCCAGACACGTCCGACTCCCGGTACGTGGAACCTTTACGACGTCTCCCCCGACGGCCAGCGGTTCCTGTTCAATCTGCCTCTGGAGTGGTCCAGCGCGGCGCCCATCACGGTAGTGACGAACTGGAGCGAGAAACTCAAACGGTAACGCCGGGTTGCTTGCGCGCCGGCGCCGGCTCGGCACGCAGGGCCTGCCACCAGATGTACAGGAATACGAGATCGGCCAGCAGCGTCACGACGCCTCCTGAGAGAGACATGGCGTGGGAGCGGGTGCGCAAGGCGAGCTGGCCGATGGACCTGCCCATGGCCGCCCCGGTAAACTGGATTCCCAAGCCGCCGCTCAGCAGAAGCAGCCGGTGGTCCTTTTCGCGCGCAGCGATCAGCAGCGCCCACAGCGCCATATCGAGAATCGCGGAACAGAAGTTCAGGTCGCGGGTCCAGGGAGTCATGAACGATCCCGTGTTCAGCGCCGGATTCCAATGAATCAGGAACGAAATGCCGGCAAAGAGGATGGCGCCGGCAATTAGCGAAACGCGCACGATCCGGCGCGCCCGGAGCTTGCTCGTCGCCTGGTAGATCAGGCTCATGACCACCGCATAGACCAGAACCTGCATAACCACGACGTCGAACCAATGGACAGCGGGGAAAGCAAGCGCAGCCCACCGCATGCCGCGGTCATAACCCACAACCGACGGAACTTCGACCACTGTGGTCAGGAAGTCGGCGATTATGTAGAAGAAAATAAGTGGAAAACGCCGGTAGCCGCCGCGCAGCAGCGTACCGATGATGAGGAGCTGAAGAGGAAGCCCGACCACCAAACCGCAGAGCTGGATCGCGAAGCGCATCCAACTCCAATTCTAGGCCGGGCGGCGTCTCATGTCGCGGGATTTTTGTGCTGCGACTATGCGGTGACCGAAAGATTTCCGTCCCACGGATCGGGATCGAGGATCGGCCCGTTGGCGATCGTCACGTTTCCGTCCCACGGATCGGGATCGAGGATCGGCCCGTTGGCAACGCTTACCGGCTCTGCCAGCGGTGCATGGCTGTGAACGGGCACACCGGAGCCCTGGATGGCGTTCGACACGCAAGCCAGTGCGAACAAGACAAAAACCGCGACGAACATGGACTTGTTTTCGATTAATCGACTCATTGAGAAGCTCCTTCTACCGACTTCCTGAACCCGTCACGGGTTCGGCATTGAGACCTCGGAGGTTCCAGTTGCCCTCCCAATCCACTTTCCGGAAAAAGGTCTGGCCTTCCGTAAATCTCATCCCTCGGGGTCATGCAACCTAGGCCAACTAGGTTATTGAAAACTAGGGGGACACCTAATACTATTAGGTGCTTGTGCCTGATAAGAAATGGGGTAAATCCCTTATATCCAGACCAACCGATTAGTTACGGCACTTGAAAGCGACGCAGGGTCTGGGCGGGGTAAGCGGTATCTGGACGGAAGGGGCGTTGGCCGGGGTACTCGAGGCGCATGTCGGCGGTCACCTCATCGAGCATTTCCAGGGTGGCGGTTCGGCTCTCCAGGGCGAACGCGGTGAGCAACAGGTTGTCGCAGATGGCGTTGATCAGACGGGGAATCCCCTGTGCCCGGTGGTGGATCTCTTCCAACAGTTGTAGCGGGATCGCCGTCTGGTCATCGAGTCCGGCGTGCGCCATCCGGGAATTCACGTAAGCCACGGTCTCGTCAAGATCGAAGCCCCGCAGGGCGCAGCGCAGGGAAATGCGCTGCTTGAGCTGGCGGAATTCCGGGGCATCCAACTTGCGATCCAATTCCTGCTGGCCGGCGAGGACGATCTGAAGCAGCTTGCCCCTCCGGTTCTCGAGATTTCCGAGCAGACGGATTTCTTCTAGCACGTCCCACTCCAGGTTGTGAGC
>PLMF01000417.1 GCA_003142355.1 Bryobacterales bacterium | reverse complement strand
TGCTTGCATGAAGCGTTTCGGGCGCGTTCGCCTGATGGTAGCATCGGCCTGTCTCTGCGCATTCTGGATCCATCCGCTCGGCGCGCAAACACAGCCTCCGCCGCCATCGCCGGCTCCTCAGCAAAAACCGGAGCAAACACCTCCGCCCAGGCCGCCGCAGCCACAGAAGAATCCGTTTGAGAATGTGCCGGCGGGTCCGGAGGGCGCGCCGCAGCAGCAGCCGGCCCAGCAGCAGCCAGCCCAGCAGCAGCGGCCCGTGCAGCCGCAACTAGAAGCGCCCAAGCCGGCGGAGACCGCCAAGCCGGTTGCGGGGGAGGCCATCGAAGCCATCGAGTTCCGGGGCGCGCGACGCGTGCCGCAGGATACCTTGAAAGCGCTCATCAGCAGCAAAGCCGGCGACATTTTCAGCGAGGAAACCATGCGGCGCGACTTCATGGCGCTGTGGAACACCGGGCGCTTCGACGACATCCGGCTGGAAACGGAGCCGGGCCGCATCGGCTTGATAGTGCGCTACGTGGTCACCGAGCGGCGCGTCATCCGCTCCATCAATTACGAAGGAATCCACTCGGTCACGGTTTCGGAGATCCTGGATCGCTTCAAGGAGCGCAAGGTCGGCCTGTCGGTGGAATCGCAGTACGACCCCAACAAGATCCAGCGCGCCGCCATCGTGCTGAAAGAGTATCTGGCCGAGCGCGGACGGCAGTACGCCACCGTGGAACCGCAGATTGAACAGCTTCCACCTTCCTCTCTGAAAGTCACGTTTAACGTGAACGAAGGGCCCAAGGTGAAGGTGGGAGCAATCAAGATCTCGGGCAACGAGGCGTACAACCGAAGGTGGGTGGTGACCGCCATGAAGAACCTGAAACCCTACGGCATCCCCCACTCGATTCTGTTCGAGAATATCTTCGCCAAGACGTTCGACCAGGAAAAGCTGGAAGAGGACAAAGAGCGCATCGTGCAGGCTTATCGGGACCACGGTTACTTCACGGCCAAGACGCTGGATGAAACCGTGAAGATCATCCCCAAAGGCGGGCGGGGCTGGCGGCTCCCTCTCCTCAAGACCAACAGTGCGGGTATCTACGCGGACCTCAGCATCCCCGTGGAAGAGGGACGGCTGTACCATTTGCACAACATGAACTTCATCGGCGTGAAACTGTTCCGCACGCCCGAAGTGCTCATGAAGCCGCTGTTCGGCATGACCACCGGAGACGTGTTCTCCACCGAAAAGCTGCGCAAGGGCATCGAGAACATGCGCAAGTTCTACGGCAAGTTCGGCTACATCGATTTCGTCCCCGAGCCCTCTTTCGACGTGGTTCCCAACAGCGACCAGATCGACCTCACGCTGACGGCCGATGAAGGCAAGCAGTTCTTCATCCGGCGCATCGATTTCTCGGGCAACACCACCACCCGCGACAAAGTGATCCGCCGCGAGATCCTGCTCGACGAAGGCGACATCTTCAACTCCGAGCTATGGGATTACAGCATTCTGCGGCTGAACCAGCTCGGCTATTTCGAAATGCTGAAGAAGGAAGACGCCGCCGACATCAAGCGCAATCCGCAGTCCAACACGGTGGATATGACGCTCAAGGTGAAGGAGCGCGGAAAGAACTCGATCGGGCTGAACGGCGGCGTATCGGGCATCGCGGGCAGCTTCATGGGGTTCAATTACTCCACCAACAACTTCCTCGGGCTGGGCGAAACGCTGTCCCTCGANNCCGGTTCGATTTCAACCAGGGCCGCGAGGCCTCGATTCTGGCGGGGCAAAACCTGATTCCGGAGTATAACCAACTGGGCTCGCAGAACCTGTTGAACTACGTCCAGAACAGCCACGGGTTTTCGGTTTCCGCCAGCACCCATTTGCGGCGGAGTTTCGCCCAGATCGGCATCACCTACGGCTTTGACATCTCCAGTATCAAAACGCTGACCACGGCCGCCGACAATTATTTCCAGTACATCAATTTCAGCGGCGTCGCCGGACCGAATTCGCTGAGCGGGGTCCGGACCAGCCACGTCACGCCGTCGTATTCCTACAACACCGTGAACCATCCCATCACGCCCACCGGCGGCAGGAGCCTGTTCATCTCCTTCGACTTCGCCGGCAGCATTCTGGGGGGGAACGTGAATACTCTCCGGCCGACGGTGGACGCCAAGTACTTCCACCCGGCCCCATGGCACAGGAGCCACATTCTGGCGCTGCATCTGATGGGCACAAGCATCACGGGATACGGCGGGAGGTATGTGCCTCCGTTCTCGCGCACGTTCATGGGAGGCGAACAGGACATTCGCGGATTCGAGATCTGGGGCATCACGCCGATCGCATTCATCCCGTCGTCCGGCAGCGTCAACGTGCTGAACGACGACGGATCGGCGCGCACGCAGAAGGTGGTCAGCAACGGCACGATTGTGAACTCCAACGTCACCATGACGGTTCCCACCTATCAGCTCATCACGCCCGGTGGCGACACGCAGTTGCTGGGGAACTTCGAGTACCGGATTCCGATTGTCGGGCCGGTGATTCTGGCGCCGTTTTTCGATGCGGGCGTAGACAAGATCCTGCGCACCAACCAGCTCACCCTGGAATCCACCCGGGTGAGCGACCTGAACACGCAGTTTCCGCAGGCGGGCTACAACGGGAAGGTGTTCATCGCGCCGGGCACGCAGAAGATGCGCGCCTCCACCGGGCTGGAGCTTCAGGTGATGCTGCCCGTGGTCAACGCGCCGTTTCGCCTGTACTTCGCTTACAATCCCTCGGTTGTGCGGGAATATCTGCAGCCGCCGATCGTGGCGGACCGATCGTCCTTTCCCAACAACGCCACATTTATCAACTCAATCGCAACCTACGGCCAAGCCTATCCATTCTATGAGAAGCGGACCATGTTCCGCTTCACGATTGGCAGGACGTTCTGATCCAGCCGCGGGCCAACATGGTAGTATTGACACATTTAGGAGTTACTAGCTTGAAGAAGAATCTGGTTGTTTTCTCCGTATTGGTCTTGGGAGTGGCCGCGCTGGCACAGGCCCAGGGCCAGGTTCCCACCAAGATCGCGATCATCCACGTGCAAAATGCCATCCTGAGCACGAAGGACGGCCAGAAGGCCGCCGCCGATCTCCAGACCACGTTCAGTCCCAGGCAGCAGGAACTGGAGAAAAAGCGGACTGAACTTACCGCGCTTCAGGACCAGTTGCGCAAGGGCAGCGCGACCATGAGTGAGGACGCCAAGACCAAGCTCATGCGCGACATCGACGCCACCACGACGAGGGTGAACCGCGACACCCAGGATGCGCAGAGCGATCTGGATGAGTCGCAGGGCAAGCTCATGCAGGAGCTGGGCGGCAAGATGATGGCGGTGCTCGAGAAATACGCCACGGCAAACGCCTTCGCGTTGGTTCTGGACGTGAGCAATCCGCAGACGCCGGTGCTGTGGGCCGCCTCCGCGGTGGACATCACCAACGACATCGTGAAACTGTACGACCAGGCCTATCCCGGTGGGGCCGCTGCTCCCGCCATTCCCGCGGCCAAGCCGCCTGCCGCCGTCAAGCCGGCCGCCGCGGCGCCGGCAAAGAAGAACTGAGCAACCGCTCTCTAACGTTCGCGGCTCAGAATGGGGCCCCGCACTGAGCCGCGAACGTTAGAGAGCGGTCGCGCGGGGTACAATGCAGAGAGGGGGAGAGTATCCTATGAGAACTCTCGTCGGTTTCGGTCTCTCGCTGCTTCTGGCCGCCGGGCTTTTCGCGCAGCATCGCGGCGGTTTCAGCAATCCTCGGCCTTTCGCGCCAGGTACTTTCGGCAACGCGGTTTTCCCGGGTGGTTGGCCGCAGTTCACCGTTCCCGGCGCCACCACCGATCCGACTTTTGCCAGCCGGCTGGGCGCCACGGTCGCGCGGCAGGGCCTCTGGAGGCCACCCTTCGTTCGTGGCACACGCCGCCCCGGGACCGTATTTGTGTATGGGTATCCGGTGTTTGTGAGCGGGTACCCCGCTAACGACTACCCGGCCGAAGCGGCTCCGCCGCAACAGCAGCCGGATACCACGGTGATTGATCCTCCGCAGCCCGCTGCGGCGATCGTCGAACGCTTCGGCTCCGATGATGCGCGGGACCCCACTACCCCTACCGCCGCCGCTGACGATCTTCAGCCGGTCGAGGAGCCGCCTTCAACCGCTGAGCCTTCCCATTACCTGATCGCGTTCACGGACCATAGCATTTATTCGGCGGTGGCGTATTGGGTGGATGGCGACACCCTGCACTACTTCACGTCGGGGAATACCCACAACCAGGTATCGGTTTCGCTGGTCGACCGCGATTTGACCAAGCGGCTGAATGAAGAGTCGGGCCTTGAGCTGAAGCTTCCGCCCCGGTAGGGGCCGGGCATGCCCGGCCCCTACTCCCATTCGATAGTGCCGGGCGGCTTGTGAGTGAGGTCGTAGAAAACGCCGGCGACGCCTTCTACCGCCAAGACCTCCGCGCACATTCTCCGCAGCAGATCTTCTTCCATGGTGACGGATTGGGCGGTCATGCCGTCCACCGAGTCCACCGGGCGCAGAACGATGGAATCGGGGGCTTCGGCGGTCCCCAGCGGGATCAGGATCACGGGGAACTGCCAGACGCGGCGGTCGTAATTGCTTTCGTGGGACAGCCGCCGCACGATGGCGTCGGCTCGCCGCAGGCGGGCNNCGCGTCTCCACGCTGGCGACGACGCGGTTGACGCCGGAGACGCGGTTGATCAGGGCGGTGGCGCGGGCGTGGTCCAGCGAATCGATGGCCAGCACCGGGGCGTAGCTTCGGGAATCGCCCTGCACGCCAACCGAATGCACGGGGATGACGACGCCATCCGGCGTGGGCTGGAGGGGCGCGTCCGATTCCGAGCAGAGGCAGCGGATTGCCAGGCCGGGGCCGGGGAACGGATGGCGGTCCAAAAGCTCGGCGGCGAGGCCCAGTTCGCGGCCGATTTCGCGGACCTCGTCCTTGTAGAACGATTTCAGCGGTTCCACGATGCGGCCGGATTGGATGAGCGCTTGAATGCCGGCCACGCGGTTGTGATGCGTCTTGATGACGGCGGCCTTGTCGGCGCCGCCGGATTCGATGGTATCGGGGTAGATCGTGCCCTGGCCGAGGATCCAGTGCTCGTCCATCAGGCGGCGCGACTGGATGACGCGCTCCTGCACGCGCACGAATTCTTCGCCGATGATGTGGCGCTTCCGTTCGGGATCGGTGACGCCGCCCAGCGCGCCCAGGAACTGCTCTTCGGCGTGCTCCACCGCGAGGCCCGCCTTGCGCCCGACAAAATCCGTTTCTCCCTCGCGCATCAGACCGGTATCGACGTACACGCCGCGAACCCGGTCATGGCCGAGCGCGCGCGTCGCCAGGGTGAACGCCACGCTGGAATCCACCCCGCCGCTGACGAAGAAGAAGACNNTCTTTCCGGCAGCCGCAGACGCGGAAGAGAAAGTTGGCGAGGTATTCCTTGCCGCGGGCCGTATGGACCACCTCGGGGTGGAACTGCAGGCCGTAGAGTTTTCGTTGGGGGGCCGCAATAGCCGCAATGGCGCACGTCTCGGTACGGCCGGCCGTTGAGAAGCCCTCGGGGAGAACGCCCACCACATCGCGGTGGCTCATCCAGATTTGCTGGCGGCCCCCGAGCCCCGCGAACAGCGGGTCGGTGCTCTCGTCGAGCTCCAGGGTGGCAAGGCCATACTCGCCTTTCTCGCCCTTGCGAACCTGGCCGCCGAGCAGGTGCGCCATGAGTTGCTGCCCATAGCAAATCCCCAACACGGCCTGGCCGTGGGCAAAGATGGCGGCGTCCACGGTGGGGCTGCCGGGGTCGTACACGCTGGAAGGACCGCCGGAGATGATGATGCCCCTCGCAAAGGCGATCGCCGGGGCCGGGATCTCACTGGGCCGGACTTCGGCGTAGACACCGAGATCCCGGACTTTTCGGGCGATCAGATGACAGTATTGCCCGCCCGCATCCAGGACAATGATCTGTGGAGTGGGATTCAAACTCAGATGGTAGCGCTACCGGTGAGCCGCGCGCTGCGCGTTCATGCGCTCGACAATGATCTTCTTGGTGGTCTCCAGCAGCGCATTGGCCTTGGGCATCGCATCCACGGCCTTGGCGACCTCCGGATCGGTCTGGGCGAAGACGCGATCGCTCTCGTTGATGTTAAAAGCGGTGATGTACATTTCCCTGGCGAGGTAGCGCGTAATCCAATCCCGGTCCTGCATGAACTCGGATTCCGTGAAACTGGTGCCGTGCTTCAGCAGGTAATCGTGGAACTCCTCGAGGAAGGCGGTGTCGGGCATCCAACCCTTCGGCAGGCTAGTACTGTGCGAGCCAAAGTACCACCGGGTGAAGTTGAACAGCCCGGCGCGGCCGAGCTCCAGTTCCAGGCGATCCAACTTGGCCGCTTCGAACTTCTCGTCGGGCGTAATACCACCGCCGCCGTAAACCGTGCGGCCGCCCTCGGTCATCTTCACATCGAGCGGGTTCTTGGTGTCGTCGCCCTTGTGGAAATAGTAATCGTAGAACGACTTATTAGTGTAGTCGCGCTGAATCAGGCGGCCGCTGGGGGTGTAGAAGTGGGCTGTAGTCAGCGCCAGGCCGGTGTTTTCGCTGAGCGGATAAACGGTCTGGACCAAGCCCTTGCCGAAGGTTCTGGTCCCCAAAATCCAGGCGCGGTCGTGGTCCTGGAGCGCGCCGGCCACGATCTCCGCCGCCGAGGCCGAGTACCCGTCCACCAGCACCACGATCGGGTACTCGTGCCCATGGTTCCCGTTGCGCGCCACGTACGACTTCTCGGGCGACGAACGGCCATGGTGGGAGACAATCAGCGCGCCTTTCTCGAGGAAGTGGTCGGCCACGTCCACGCCCTGGTTCAGCAACCCGCCAGGGTTGTTGCGGAGGTCCAGCACCAGTCCCTTGATACTGTTCTCGTTCAAGCGCTTCAGGTTGTCGTCCAGTTCGCGGCCAGTGGTTTCGGCGAAGCTCAGGATCTTGAGGTAGGCGATCCCCGGCTTCACCCAGAAGGCATCCTCGACGCTCGCGCGGCTGATGTCATCGCGGGTGACCGTGAAGGTAAGGTTGTCAGCCGAGCCTTCGCGCGAGACCACGATTTTGACCTTGGTTCCGCGCTGCCCCTTGAGCAGATCGGCGATCTCGGTGGTGTTCAGGCCATCGGTGGGCTTGTCATCCACCATCACGATGATGTCACCGGGGCGCAAACCGGCTTTGTAGGCGGGATAGCCCGGGAACGGCGCCTGCACCACGGTCTTGCCATTGCGCGACGCGACCTGCATTCCGACTCCGGAATAGCGGCCCCTCTGGTCTTCGCGAAGCGCCTGATACTCCTTGGGATCGAAGAAGTTGGAGTGCGGATCGAGGGTCCGCAACATGCCCGGTACCGCGCCTTTGTAGATAGCCTTGTCCGCGGAGACGCGTTCCGCAAAGTTCTGCTCCACCAAAGCCAGCACCTTGGTGAAACTGGCGACATCCTGATCCAGTTCCGCGGTATCGGAAGGGTCGGCCGACTCCGCCTGGACCTGAGGCCCATAGAATCCGCCCGCGATCGAGCAAACCAACACGATCAGCGGCAAAACATAAAGGCTGCGCCTCTTTTGGGCCATGCAGAAACCGTCCTCGCTAATGAAAAGTATACCGTACCCAACTGGTTAGACGCTGGAGGGGACGGAAGGGCTTCGAGAATCGGGGGGATCAGAAAGGGCCGCTGCGGGGGCCTCCCGGCGGATGGCGTCCAGCACCCCGTTCACGAACTGGACGGATTCTTCGTTCGAGAACTTGCGGGCCAGTTCCAGGGCTTCGTCGATGGCGATGGCGGCGGGGGTGCCGGCGTGGATCATCTCGAAGACCGCCAGGCGCAAGATGTTGCGGTCCACAATGGGCATGCGCTCCATGCGCCAGTGTTCGGCATGTTTCGATATTTGTTCGTCTATTTCGGCGGCGTGCTCCACGGTTCCGCGCACCAGGTCGGCCACAAAGGGGTCGCGCGCCGGTTGCTCTTCGGAGTAGAGCGTGTCGTAATAGGCGTCGATGGCCTCGTCCACCGGCTGCCTGCGGGCGTCCCACAGAAACAGAATCTGGAGGGCGCGCTGCCGCGACCTGCGCCGCGAGGGCATCAGGTTGTCTGCCGCAGGGCGCGCAGCAAATTGGCAGTTTCGATGGCGGTCATGGCGGCGTCGAAGCCCTTATTGCCGCCCTTGGCGCCCGCGCGGTCGATGGCCTGTTCCAAGGTATTGGTCGTGAGCACGCCGAAGGCCACCGGCACTCCGGTCTCGAGGGCCACATGGGCAATGCCCTTGGCGGCTTCCGCGGCTACGTAATCGAAGTGCGGGGTCTCGCCGCGGATCACCGCGCTCAGACAGATCACGGCGTCGTACCGGTGCTGGCGGGCCACCTCACCGGCCACCAGCGGAAGCTCCCACGAACCGGGAACCTTGATCACATCCACCAGGTCCAGGTTGGCGCCGGTGCGGGTGAGCGCATCCATGGCGCCGCC